>CAMLNW010000073.1 GCA_946481495.1 uncultured Actinomycetes bacterium | reverse complement strand
GGCGATGCGTTCCTTGCCAAGAACAAGTCGGCTGCGGGCGTGAAGGTCACGGCCGAGGCGTCGCCGCACCACCTGCTGTTGACCGACGACGCGGTCCGCTCGCTGGACACGCATTTCAAGATGAACCCGCCGCTGCGCACCGAGGACGACCGCCAGGCGCTGATCGACGGTCTGCGCGCCGGTGTGCTCGACTGCATCGCGACCGATCACGCACCGCACTCGCGCGAGGAGAAGGAGGAGCCGTTCGAGTTGGCGCCGATGGGCGTCACCGGGCTCGAGTCGGCCTTCGCGGCGATCCATACCGATCTCGTGCTGCCGGGTGTGCTCGATCTCGGTCTCGTCGTCGAGCGGATGACGGCCGGCATGGAGCCGTTCGGTCTCGTCGTCCCGACGCTGACGAAGGGTGCGCCGGCGAACGTCTGCCTGGTCGACCTGGACGCGGTCTGGGAGGTCGGCGAGGCCGGCTACGAGAGCCGCTCGGCCAACTGCGCGTTCGGCGGCCGGCGACTGACCGGCCGTGTGCGGATGACGATCGCCGCTGGCGCGGTCGCGTTCCGCGAGCGCTCGTTCGCGATCGAGGCGGTCCGATGAGCGGCGCCTACGTGCTGCTCGAGGACGGGACGCGCTTCGACGGCGAAGCTGCCGGGGCGCCGCTCGCGGCCACCGGCGAGGTCGTCTTCAACACCGCGATGTCCGGCTACCAGGAGTCGGTCAGCGATCCCAGCTATCGCGGGCAGATCATCGTCTTCACCTATCCGCTGATCGGCAACTACGGCGTCAGCGCCGAGAACATGGAGTCGGACTCGATCCATGCGCGCGCGGTCGTGATGCGCGAGGGGATCGACCGCGAGGATGCCCCGCACGCCGAGGGCGGCTGGCTGACCTGGCTCGCCGACTGCGGCGTCCCGGCGATCTGCGGCGTCGACACGCGCGCGCTGGTCCGTCACATCCGCGACCGCGGCGCGATGCGCGGGGGAGTCTTCCCCGGCGATCTGCCCGAGTCGGAGGCGATGGAGCGTGTCAATGCCGAGCCCTCGATGGCCGGCGCCGACCTGGCGCGCGAGGTCACTCCTGGCGCGCCGGTCCTGCTCGATCCGCTGACCGACGTCGCCGGCCCGACGATCGCGGCGATCGACACCGGCATCAAGGACTCGATCGTCCGCCACCTGCGCGAGCGCGGCGCGCGGCTCGAGCTGCACCCGTGCACTACCTCGGCCGGCGACCTGCTCGCCAGCGACGCCGACGCCTTCTTCCTCGCCAACGGCCCCGGCGACCCAGCCGCGCTCGGCTACGTCGTCGACACGGTGCGCGAGCTGATCGGAAAGCGTCCGGTCTTCGGCATCTGCCTCGGCCACCAGCTGCTCTGCCGCGCGATCGGGCTGGAGACGACGAAGCTGCCGTTCGGCCATCGCGGCGCTAACCATCCGGTCAAGGACCTGGAGACGGGGAGGATCGACATCACGAGCCAGAACCACGGCTTCGCGGTCGTCGGCCCGGATGGCGCGAACACGATCGAGACCGACGAGCCGGTGCGCTGGGAGACCGACTTCGGCGCCGCCGAGCTATCGCAGATCAACCTCTACGACCGCACGGTCGAGGGCCTGGTCCTGCGCGACGTGCCCGGCGCGACGGTCCAGTACCACCCGGAGGCGGGCCCGGGACCGCACGACAGCCTGCACATCTTCGACCGCTTCCTGCGCATGGTGGAGACCGTCTAGTGCCGAAGCGGACCGACATCCACAAGATCCTCGTGATCGGCTCCGGCCCGATCGTGATCGGCCAGGCGGCCGAGTTCGACTACTCCGGCGTGCAGGCCTGCAAGGTGCTGCTCGAGGAGGGCTACGAGGTCGTGCTCGTCAACTCGAACCCCGCGACGATCATGACCGACCCGGAGTTCGCGACCGCGACCTACATCGAGCCGCTGCTGCCCGAGTCAGTGGCGCGCGTGATCGAGCGCGAGCGCCCCGACGCGCTGCTGCCGACGCTCGGCGGCGGCACCGCACTCAACCTGGCGCGCGACCTGACCGACGACGGCACGCTCGAGCGCTACGGCGTCGAGCTGATCGGTGCGGACTACGAGGCGATTCAGCGCGCCGAGGACCGCGACCTGTTCAAGGACACGATGGCAAAGGCGGGGCTGCGCACCGCACGCTCGGCGGCGGTCTCGGCGTTGACCGACGCGCTCGCCGCGCTGCCGCAGATCGGCCTGCCGGAGGCCGGCTCGGGCGAGGACTGGGACGGCCGCTCGGCGATCATTCGCCCGGGCTTCACGATGGGCGGCGAGGGGGGAGGCATCGCCTACAGCGAGGCCGAGTTCCATCAGATCGTCTCCGAGGGGCTCGCGGCGAGCCCGATCGGGCAGGTGCTGGTCGAGGAGTCGGTGATCGGCTGGGGCGAGTTCGAGCTCGAGGTGATGCGCGACCACAACGACAACGTCGTGATCGTCTGCTCGATCGAGAACATCGACCCGATGGGCGTCCACACCGGCGACTCGGTGACCGTCGCGCCGCAGCAGACGCTCTCCGACCGCCAGTACCAGCTACTGCGCGACCAGGCGATCGCCGTGATCCGCGCGGTCGGTGTCGAGACCGGCGGCTCGAACATCCAGTTCGCCGTCAATCCCGAGACCGACGAGATCGTCGTGATCGAGATGAATCCGCGCGTCTCGCGCTCGTCGGCGCTTGCGTCGAAGGCGACCGGCTTCCCGATCGCCAAGATCGCCGCTCGGCTTGCGGTTGGCTACGCGCTCGACGAGATCGACAACGACATCACGAAGGTCACGCCAGCGAGCTTCGAGCCGACGATCGACTACGTGGTCGTCAAGTGGCCGCGCTTCGCGTTCGAGAAGTTCCCCGGCGCCGACGGCAAGCTGTCGACCTTCATGCAGTCGGTCGGCGAGGCGATGGCGATCGGTCGGACCTTCAAGCAGGCGTTCGTCAAGGCGATGCGCTCGCGCGAGATCGACGTCGTACCGTCGCCTCCGGAAGACACCGAGGAGTTGCTGTCTGCGCTGGAGATCCCCGGCCACGACCGCTACGAGCTGCTGTTCGAGGCGGTCCGTCGCGGCGTCGCGGACGAGGAGCTGTGCGCTCGCACGCGGATCGACCCCTGGTACATGGCCGAGCTGACGGCGATCGCGCGCGGGGAGGACCCCGAGGCCGGCCTCGTTCGGACGTTCAAGTCGGTCGACACCTGCGCCGCCGAGTTCGAGGCCGCGACGCCCTATTACTACTCGGGCTGGGAGCGGCCTGGCCCGGACGGTCCGCGGCACGAGGTCCGCCGGGGCGACAACGCGTCGGTGGTCATCCTAGGCTCCGGTCCGAACCGGATCGGCCAGGGGATCGAGTTCGACTACTGCTGCGTCCACGCTGCGATGACCGTGCGCGAGTCGGGCCGCGACGCGGTGATGGTCAACTGCAACCCCGAGACGGTCTCGACCGACTACGACACCTCCGACCGGCTCTACTTCGAGCCGCTGACGCTCGAGGACGTGCTCGGCGTGATCGAGGTCGAGCAGCCGGAGGGCGTGATCGTCCAGTTCGGCGGTCAAACACCGCTGAAGCTCGCCCAAGGTCTGACCGACGCCGGCGTGAAGCTGCTCGGCACGCCGGTCGAGTCGATCCACCGCGCCGAGGACCGGCCGAGCTTCGGTGCGCTGCTCGAGGAGCTCGGGCTCAAGAGCCCGCCCTACGCGACGGCCAGCTCGCCAGACGAGGCGCTGATCGCCGCCGACGAGGTCGGCTACCCGCTGCTCGTCCGCCCGAGCTACGTGCTCGGCGGCCGGGCGATGGAGATCTGCTACTCCCGCGACGGACTGGCCGACTACCTGCGGCGCCACGCTCCGGCGGGGCAGGCTGGAGCCGAGGGCTCCTCCGACCGGCCAGGTGCCGGGGAGGGGGGCTCCGGGGGGGCGGAGCCCCCCCGGGAGATATTCCTCGACCGCTTCCTGGAGGATGCGATCGAGGTCGACGTCGACGCACTCTGCGACGGCGAGACCGCCGAGATCGGCGCGATCATGCAGCACGTCGAGGAGGCCGGCGTCCACTCTGGCGACTCCGCCTGCGTCATCCCGGCGATGTCACTCGGCCCGGACATGCTCGCCCAGGTCGAGGACGCGACGCGGCGGATCGCGCTTAGCCTCGGCGTCGTCGGACTGATCAACATCCAGTTCGCGGTCTTCGGCAACGACGAGCTGTACGTCATCGAGGCCAACCCGCGCGCCTCGCGGACCGTCCCGTTCGTCTCCAAGGCGATCGGCGTGCCGCTGGCGAAGATCGCCTGCCGCCTGATGCTGGGCGAGCGGCTGGCAGACATCGAGCTCCCGCTGCCGGCACACCCGGGGCACGTTGCGGTCAAGGAGGCGGTGCTGCCGTTCGGTCGCTTCCCGCTCGCCGACGCTCGTCTCGGTCCCGAGATGAAGTCCACCGGCGAGGTGATGGGGATCGCGGCCGACTATCCGACCGCCTTCGGCAAGGCGCAGGCCGCCGCCGGCGCTCAGCTGCCGAGCGGCGGGGCGGTCTTCATCAGCGTCACCGACGGCGACAAGTCGTCGGCGACCCAGTTGGCCGCGTCCCTGCACGACCTCGGCTTCGAGGTGCTGGCGACCGGTGGCACCGCACAGGCGATCCGTCGCATGGGCGTACCTGTCGAGCGGATCAAGAAGCTCACCGAGGGGTCGCCGAACGTCGTCGAGCGGATCGAGGCCGGCGAGGTCGACCTCGTGATCAACACGCCGACGGGCTCGGGCGCGCGCGCCGACGGCTACGAGATCCGGCGCGCGGCGGTCGGGCGCGGCATTCCCTGCATCACGACGATGAGCGGCGCTTCCGCGGCACAGCGCGCGATCCGCGCGCGGCTCGCTGGGGAGGACGAACCGATCCCCCTCCAGGAGTTGCATCCCTCCCAGACGCATGGCGTTCTCTAGGACGGCGACAAAGTGCCTGCAAAGTCAGCGCAAAGGGTCAAGCAACGCCAAGCTTCCTAAACCTCAAGTTGAGGTCAAGGTGAATTCACCCAAAAAACGCCCTCTTGGACCGCCACGGCCGCGATCCGTGTGTATAGTCGCCGCCCATGCCGGTCGCGCCCGAATCGCTTGCCAAAACCCAAACCCAGACAGGCGGCGACTCCCGAAGCGCGCAGGCTGGCATCACGCCCGAGCGCTCGCTGACGCAGCGTATGGACGCGCTCAAGCGGGCGAACGAGATTCGCACCAAGCGGGCGCGTCTCAAGCGCGATCTGAAGGCCGGGCGCAGCCAGATCCACGGTCTGCTGCTGGATCCACCCGACTACGTGGCGACAGCCAAGGTCTTCGACCTACTGCTCGCCGTGCCGAAGTACGGTCGCGTAAAGGTGAATCGCATCCTCACCCACTGCCGCATCTCGCCGAGCAAGACGATCGGCGGCCTCTCGGAGCGCCAGCGCAATGAGCTGGTCTCCTACCTCAGGCGCTAACGCGACAACCGTCGTGAACCCGCCGGTTCTCGTGATCACTGGTCCCTCCGGCGTCGGCAAGGGCACGCTGATCCGCCGCTTGCTGAGCGATTTCGCGGGCGCGGAGCTGTCGGTGTCCGCGACGACCCGCGAGCCGCGCGACGGAGAGGTCAACGGTCGCGACTACCACTTCCTCTCAGGAGCGGAGTTCGAGCAGCGGGTACGACAGGGCGAGTTCGTCGAGCACGCCGAGTACGCCGGCAACCACTACGGAACGCTGCGCAGCGAGCTGCAACGACCCGCGCGGCTGATCGTGCTCGAGATCGACCTCCAAGGAGCACGCCAAGTCCGCGCCACGATGCCCGAGGCCGAGCAGGTGTTCATCGCTCCGCCGAACGACGACCTCGGCGAACTGGAGCGACGGCTGCTGGCGCGCGGCGCCGAGAGCGCCGCCCAGATCGAGCGGCGGTTGGCGGTCGCGCGGCAGGAGTTGGCGGCCCAAGGTGAGTTCCGCCACAGGATCGTCAACACCGATGCCGAACAGGCGGCACAGGAGCTGATCGACCTCGCCGCTACCATGTGTGTCCCCGAAGTCAGGAACGAACCTTGATCAACCCTCGCCTCGACACGCTGCTCGAGCACGTCGACTCGCACTACGCGTGCGTCCTCGTAGCCGCTAAGCGCGCCCGCCAGATCAACAGCTACTACCACAACCTCGGTGAGGGAACTTTCGACGAGTACCCGCCGCCGATGGTCGAGACTGGCTCGAAGAACTACCTCGGCATCGCGCTTGAGGAGACCGCGCAAGGCAAGATCAAGTACACCTATCGCGACTAATCGCGGTACCGACGTAAGGGCGATCCCATGGCCCGTTTGCTCATAGGAGTCTCAGGTGGGATCGCCGCCTACAAGGCCGTCGAGCTGGTGCGGCTGGCAACGAAGGCCGGGCACGCTGTGCGGGTCGTTCAGACTCCCACGAGCCTCCAGTTCGTCGGGGCAGCGACGTTCGAGGGCGTGACCGGCGCCCCGGTGCTGGTCGACGAGTTCGATTCCGACCCTGCCCGGGGGGCCTTTCCAGGCGACGCGGCTCCGGACCACGACCCGATCTCGCACCTCGAGCTGGTGCGCAACTGCGATGCCTATGTGATCGCTCCGGCGTCGGCCAACACACTCGCCAAGCTCGCGAGCGGACAGGCCGACAACCTGCTGACAAGCGCTGCGCTTGCGTGTACGGCGCCGCTGATCCTCGCGCCGGCGATGAACGGGTCGATGTGGGCGAATCCCGCGACCGTCGCCAACGTCGACACGCTGCGCGCCCGCGGTGCGCGAATCGTCGATCCGACGACCGGATCGCTTGCATCGAAGGGTGAGTGGGGAACAGGCCGCCTAGCCGAGCCCGCCGCCATCCTGGCGGCGATCGAGGCGGTGCTGGACGGGCCGGAGGCGCCCGACGGTCAGCCGGCCATCGCCGCGCATCCGGTCGCGGCGCTTGAGACCGCGGCGGGCGGTGCGCTGCATGGTTTGCGTGTACTCGTCACCGCGGGAGGGACGCGCGAGCCGATCGACGCGGTGCGCTACGTCGGCAACCGTTCGTCCGGGCGGATGGGCGTGGCGCTGGCCGCCGAGGCTGCGCGGCGCGGGGCAGAGGTGACGCTGGTCGGGGCAAACCTTGCAGTCGCCGCGCCTGACGGGGTTCGGCTCGTCGAGGTCTCGACGGCCGCCGAGCTCGAACAGGCGACGCGCGCCGCGTTCGCGACCGCCGACGTCCTGCTGATGGCCGCCGCCGTAGCCGACTTCCGGCCGGCGGATGCCACTAACGGCAAGATCAAGAAGGGCGAGCGCGACGATCTGACCGTCCGTCTCGAACCGACCGTCGACGTCTTGGCGAGTCTTGCCGCCGAGCGGCGCGCCGGGCAAACCCTGGTCGGCTTCGCGGCCGAGCACGGCGCCGGTGCGCTTGACAATGCGCGGGGCAAGCTCGAGCGCAAGCAGCTCGACGCCGTGGTGCTCAACGACGTCTCCCAGCCGGGGATCGGCTTCGACACGGCCGACAACGAGGTGACGGTGATCACCGCAGCCGGGGAGCAGGCGGTTCCGCGGGCCTCGAAGGCGGTTGTGGCGTCCGCCATACTCGATCAGGTCGAGTCGCTCAGGAAGACGGCAAGCGAGGTGAACCCGTGAGCGAGACGCCGGAGGAGCGCGGCGAGCGCGTATACGACCTCTACAAGCGCGGCAGCGACCTGCTCGAGCGCGGTGACTTTGCGGCGGCCGCGATCCCACTCGAGCGGGCGCGCCAGCTCGAGCCCGACAAGACGTCGATCCGCGAGGCGCTCGGCCGGGCCTACTTCCGCTCGGGCCGCTTCGGGCCCGCCGCTGAAGAGTTCGAGGCGGTCGTCGAGCGGGCGCCGGTCAACGACTTCGCCCACTTCTGCCTCGGCAAGGCGCTCGTCAAGACGGGCCGGCTACGCGAGGCGAGGCGCCACGCGATGCTTGCCGCGGGCATGCGGCCCGACCGCGCCGACTACTGCAACCTCAGGGATCGTCTGAGCGACGCGGCGTAAGCCAGCCGTCGCCCTCAGGCGCCGGCTCGCGCTGGGCGCGCTGAAAGTCGCGCACCGCGACTGCGCCCTCAACTACCAAGCCGAGTAGGCGGTCGAGGCTGGTCTCGTCCACGGCCGCGACCGGCAAGTCGGCGTGAACCCACACCTCGTGCGCCTGGGTCACGCCGAACCTGACCATCCGCGTCGAGCGGTTCCACCAGAGCAGCATCCACGGGTCGATCTGCTCGGGGTCGGTCAACGCGTGCGCCTTGACGGTCAGCAGGCCGTCGGCGATCCGCAGTCCGACATCGAGCGGCCAACCGCCCGCCTGCTCAGAGGAGCAGACCCCACTCGGTGTGCGCGATTCGCCTGCGTTCGCCCGGTAAGGCCTGGATGTAGGTGTCGATGACGTCGACTGCGGCGGGCATGATCCGGGACAGTAGGGGCTAGTGCTCGCAGGCGCCCCTGCCGTGTGAGAAGCCCGTCTATACTGGTCCGCTGCTTGGACTTTCAGACGTACCGCGACCTCGGTCGCGCCTGGAGGTGGGCTTCGCAGCCCACCTTTTTTTCGACCTTATGCCGACCAACACAGACCAACTCCACAGCGATATCGAGGCCCGCCTGGCAGGCCCGATGCCGCTTGTCGAGCTGCTTGCGTGCGAGAAGATCGGCACTGACAAGCTGCGTCTGACGATCGATCACCCGGATGGCGTGACGCTCGACCTCTGCGAGCGCGTTACCCACGAGCTGACCGATCTGCTCTCCGACTACGGGCTCGAGGTCTCCTCGCCTGGTCCTGAGCGTCCGTTGGTCAAGCCGGACCACTTTCGCCATTTCCTCGGCCGCCGGGCGCGCGTGCGCACCCGCGAACCGCGTGACGGCCACCGCAACTTCACCGGCGAGCTCGTCGGCGCCTCCGATGACGAGGTGACCGTCGCCGCTGGAACGGGAGTAGTGACGATCCCGTACGCCGAGATCGCGCGCAGCCACCTAGTGGATGGCGCCGGCGCAGCAAGCGATCGAAACGACGACACGGGGACTGGAGGCAACTGAGATGAGCAAGGAGATCGTCGAGGCGATCGGGGCGCTAGGCCAGGAGAAGGGCATCGCCACGGACACGCTGATGGACGCGCTCGCCGACGCGCTCCTCTCGGCCTACAAGAAGAGCCCCGGCTCCGCCAAGTACGCCCGCGTCGACATCGACCACGACAGCGGCGACTTCACCGTATATGAGCTGATCCTGCCCCCTGAGTTGGAGGAGCGGCTGCTCGCCGAGGCCGAGGAGGCCCAGGAGGAGCCGGAGATCGACCCCGAGACCGGCGAGCTGCGCGAGCCTGAGGAGCCGGAGCTCGATCCGGACGTCCTGGCCGAGTACAGCGACCAGATCGAGGAGCGCGACGTCACGCCGAAGGACTTCGGTCGGATTGCCGCCCAGACCGCCAAGCAGGTGATCCTGCAGCGCGTCCGCGAGGCCGAGCGCGACATGATGTTCGACGAGTATCAGGACCGTGTCGGCGAGCTGATCACCGGCCTCGTCCAGCAGTCCGACTCGCGCTACACGCTAGTTCAGCTGCGCGAGCGCGTCGAGGCGCTGCTGCCGCGCTCCGAGCAGGTGCCCGGCGAGCGCTACGACCACGGCGCGCGCGTCAAGGCGATCATCACCGACGTCTCGTCGCAGGCGAAGGGTCCGAGCATCATCGTCTCGCGCCGCTCGCCGGAGCTGATCCGGGCGCTGTTCGAGCTCGAGGTGCCGGAGATCGCCGACGGACTGGTCGAGATCCAGAACGTCGCACGCGAGCCCGGTTACCGCTCGAAGATCGCGGTCGTCTCGCACACCAATGGCGTCGACCCGGTGGGCGCCTGCGTCGGTCCGCGCGGCTCGCGCGTGCGAATGGTCGTGTCGGAGCTGCGCGGCGAGAAGATCGACATCATCCCGTTCAACGAGGAGCCGGCCCGCTTCGTCGCCAAGGCGCTGTCGCCCGCGCGTGTGCGCGAGGTGCTCGTCGACGACGACGGCAAGCAGGCGACGGTGATCGTCCCCGACGACCAGCTCTCGCTGGCGATCGGCAAGGACGGCCTCAACGCGCGGCTCGCTGCGCGTCTGACCGGCTGGCGCGTCGACATCCGCTCTGAGACCGAGTTCGCCAACGAGGAGGACTCGCTCGGGCTCGACGAGGAGGAGACTGCTGGCCGTTGTGCGGCGATCCTGTCGAACGGAAAGCGCTGTCCGAACGCATCGATCCCAGGCTCGCGCTACTGCGGCCTGCCTGCGCACCAGGCGCTCACCGATACCGACAACGACTTCGTGACCGGCGAGCCGCCGGCCGGCGACGACGTCGACGTTGTCGAGGAGGCACCGGTGGATGGCTAAGAAGCGCGTCCATGAAATAGCCAAGGAGAAGGGGATCCCCTCGAAGGAGGTGATCGCCAAGCTCCAGGCTGCCGGTCTGAACGTCAAGGCGGCCGCGTCGAGCGTCGACGAGGCCGACATCGAGCTCGCGTTCAGTGGCGGCAAGAAGGCGCCTGCCGAGGATGGGCGTGGCAAGCGTGGTGGGCGCCCCTCCGGCACCGCGCGACCCGGCAACGGCAAGCCCGCGGCGTCGGCCCCGCCGCCCGCGAAGCCGGCAACGCCGGCGAGCCCGCCCGCCCAGGCCAGCGGCGCCCAGTCGGGCGACGCGGCCGCTCAGCGACCCGCCCGTCCGACCCGCGACGGTGGCGGAGGCGCTGCCGGAGGACGCCGGCGCCGCGTCGTCATCGATTCGCAGGCATCGCGCCGTGCACCCGGTCCGCCGCCTCAGCAGCAAGCGCCGCCGCGCCGTCGTGGCCGCCGCCGCCGCACGCCGTGGGTCGAGCCCGACTTCAGCCAGCAGGAGGAGAAGCCGCAGGAGGACGTCGTCACCGAGATCAAGTCCGGTGCGACCGTCAAGGAGGTCTCCGAGTCGCTTGGCCTGGCCGCTCCCGAGGTGATCAAGAAGCTGATGGAGCTCGGCGAGATGGCGACGCTGACCCAGACGCTCTCCGACGAGGCGATCGAGATCCTG
>CAMLNW010000072.1 GCA_946481495.1 uncultured Actinomycetes bacterium | reverse complement strand
CGAAGCCGAGTTTGCCGGCGCCGTAGACGGCGAGGCCGAAGCCGGCGCTGCGCGACAGGAACGAGCGGCGCGACATTCCCGTCCCCGCGGGCGTCGGCATCCCTGGCTCGATCGCCGGCAGCCCAGCACCCGGGATCGCGGCCGCCGCAGCGCGGCGCAGCATCTGCGCGCGCGTGTGACCTCCGCAGGCGCAGGCGGCGATCTCGGCGTTGGTCGGGATCGTTACGCGGTCGCTCATCAGCTCGTCTGCATGTCGGGGCAGGTGGCTACCAGCACGCGCAGCGCGTTCTGGCGCAGGCCGCGGTAGGTACGGCGCTGCCAGGCGGCAAGCGGTCCGGCAACGCAAGCCGCGGCGAATGCCGTCAGCGCCGTGACGGTCTCGTCGGTAAGCGGCGGGTCGCCCCAGAAGTCGCGCGCAACGCGGACCGCCTGCTCGGGCGTCTCGGTCTCGTCGTACTGGTCGAGCGGGGCGCCCTGCAACTCGCGATCGCCGACGGCGTAGCCCGTCATGTCCCAGCGGCCGCGCAGCGTGCTCGTGTCGAGCCAGCGCGAGTCGTCCCAGCCGGAGACGTTCGGCGGCCGGAACAGCTGCTGCCCGGCGCCCTCGCTGAGCCAGACCCAGGCGCCGGTGTCAATCGGCCGGCGCAGGGCGCGCAGCATCCCCGCGAGCGCGACGACCGGCGGCTTGACCATCCGCGGTCCGGCGTGCAGTTGCGGGTGCAGCAGGATCGCCTCGACGAGCGGGCGGACCTGGTAGCCACCGGACACGTAGGCCTGCTCGAGCGCCGCACGGTCGCCGGCGCTGGGTGGCTCGGGGATGAAGTAGCTCCACAGCTTCTCGACGAAGAACGAGCGATGGAGCGGGTTCTCGAGGCAGAGCCGGCAGGCGTCCTCCCAGTTCCAGTTGCCGCTGTGGCCGTAGACAGTCTTGACGCCCACGTCGTGGCGGTTCGCGACGAAGCGGAAGTTGTGGCTGCCGAGCTCAGCGCTCCAGCTGTTCCTCCAGCCGGTCAGCGCCCGCGCCAGCTCGCGCACGTCGTCCTCTGTGTAGGCGCCGCGATCGGCGCCGAGCGTGAACAGCTCCTGCAGCTCGCGCGCGTAGTTCTCGTTCGGGTTCCAGCGCGAGTTCTCGTTCTGGTTAAGCCAGAGGATCATCGCCGGGTCGGCGGTGATCTCGCGCACCAGCGTGTGGAACGACCCGAGCGCGTTGCGGCGGAAGGTCTCGTTCTGGTCGATCATCAGCCGCTGCTCGACGGCCGCCGCCGACGTCGCGAACCAGTCGTGCCAGATCAGCGTCATCCGCTCGATCAGCGGCTGGTCGGTGCGCACCATCCGGTCGAGGAACCAGAGCTGGTCGTGGCCCCAGGCGTCGTCCGGGAAGAGACCGCTGCCGTCTCCGTCGTGCGGCGCCGCACCGGTTAGCGTCGGCGCGCCGCTGGGGCGGGTGAGCGACCGGACCGCGCCGTGCAGACCGAGCGCGGCGAGCGCCTGCGCGTGCCCTGGCGACGGGCCGAAGCCCGCCCGCCAGAGCAGCCGCTCGGCCTCGCGCACTTCAAAGGCGCCGGAGTAGATCGCGATCGGCGACTGCAGCGGTCCGGGCGGGGCGGCCGGCAACGGCGGTACCGGCTGGGCGACCGGCGCCTGCTTGCGCCGCTTCTTGGGGCGGCAGACCTGCGGTCGCCGCTTCTTCTTGGCCGCCGCCTTGCGCTTCGCGGCGGCAGCCGAGACGCCCGCGACCGCCTCCGCGTCGGCGACCATCGCGCCCGGCGAGTACGAGTCGAGCGCGCTGCGCTTCGCCCGCGCCCTCCGCTTGGGCGCGACACACTTCCTACGCCGGCGCTTCGCGGCGCTCTTGCGCTTCTTCGTGGCCACCTGCGAAGCAGGTCGGCCGTACTGCCAACAGGCTTGACCGACTAGCCCACCGTCTGGACAGGCGTTGCGACGCTTGGTTCGACGATTGTGCCGGTCAGAGCCAGGACAACCGTCGAACTAGATGCGAACAGCCGCTATTCGGCGCGCAGCGTGGCGTGCATGCCGATCGCCTCGTGATTCGGTAGCGAGCAGTAGAGGTACCAGCGGCCCTTGGCGAGCGCGACCGACTCGCGGACCACCGCACCAGGGTCGGCCTCGTCGAAATCAGCGACCGCGGCGCCCCCGCCTTCGGGCTTGACGACCAGGTCGTGCGGCCCGCTGTCGGTGTTGCGCAGCTCGATCGTCACGTCGCCAGCGGCGACCGCCGGCCGCGAGAGCGTCAGCTTGAAGCCATCCGAGTCGCTAGCGGTCACACCGACGAAGCTCGGCACCGACGGCGACGGCGTGCCGGGCGCGGATGGCGACCCGGGCCCAGGCGAGTCGGGATCGTCGGGGCCCGCTGCCGGATCCTTCGCCTCACGTCGCGCCGTGGCCAGGCAGCGACGAAGCTTGCGCCGTACCCGCTTCCGCGCCGCTCGGGCGATTCGCGACCGTCCACTCGACTCCGCCGCCTTGCGCAGACGCGCGAGCCGGCGCGCGGCCAGCGAACGACAGGGCCGCTCGGCCAACGGCGACTTCGCCTTCGCTGCCCCAAGCGCGGCTTCGCTACTCGACAACGCCGCGGCCACGTCCCCGACATCCGTCCCTACACCCTGCGCAACCGCCCCGGAGGCAGCGACGGTCGCGAGCACAGCAACCACGCTCGTCATGACGACAGTCCTCACACCACTCGGCTTCGACGTGCGTCCGACAACGCTTGAACACCCCGCCCACGAATCAGATGAACGTTTGTGCGGGGCCTAGCCCACACAAACGTTCAAGAAGATCGAGAGCTAGGAATCGAGCGCGTCGAGACGACCGACGATGTCGGCGGCGTGACGGGTGAAGGCGGCCGGGTCGAAGATCGCGTCGAGGTCGAGCTCCGGAGCGGCGGTAGCGAGCAGGTCGCGGAACTCGATCCCCTCGTCCCAGGCGCGCTGGGCGTTCTCCTGGACGATCCGGTAGGCGTCGTCGCGCGAGCGGCCGGACTCGACCAGCGCGAGCAGCGCCCGCTGCGAGAACAGCGCTCCATGGGTCAGGCCGATGTTCGCGAGCATCCGCTCCTCGTTCACCACCATCCCCTCGACGACACGGATCGCGAGGTAGTGGCCGTAGTCGAGCAGGATCGTCGCGTCGGGCAGGATCACGCGCTCGACCGAGGAGTGCGAGATGTCGCGCTCGTGCCAGAGCGCGACGTCCTCGAGCCCCGCCTGCGAGTAGCCGCGCAGCAGGCGCGCGATCCCGGTCAGGCGCTCCGAGACGATCGGGTTGCGCTTGTGCGGCATCGCCGACGAGCCCTTCTGGCCGGCGCGGAACGGCTCGCGCGCCTCGAGCACCTCGGTTCGCTGGAGATGACGCAACTCGGTCGCAAAGCGCTCCAGCCCGGCTCCGGCTAGCGCGATCGCCTCGAGCAGCTCGGCATGGCGGTCGCGCGCGACGACCTGGGTCGAGACGTCCTCGCGCGCCAGCCCGATCCGCTCCAGCACCGCGGCCTCGAGCTCCGGTCCGTTGGCGGCGTAGGTGCCGACAGCGCCAGACAGCGCCCCAACCGACGCCTGCTCGACCGCCCGCTCGAGCCGGCGCAGGTTGCGATCGGCCTCGAAGGCGAATCCGGCGAGCTTGACGCCGAAGGTCGTCGGCTCGGCGTGGATGCCGTGGGTGCGCCCGACACAAAGTGTGGCGACGTGCTCGCGCGCACGGGCGACGAGCGCGTCGCGGTAGCCGCGTGCGCCCTCGACGAGGATCGCGCCGGCGCGCGCGATCTGCAGCCCGAGCGCGGTGTCGAGCACGTCCGACGACGTCAGCCCGTGGTGGACCCAGCGGCCCTCGTCGCCAATCGACGCCGCGACGACGTCGACGAACGCGGCGACGTCGTGGTCGGTGATCTGCTCGCGCTCCTTGACCGCCTCGACCGTGAAGCTCGCCCGCTCGCGCACGACCGCGGCATCCGCGGCGGGAACCGCGCCCGCCTCAGCGAGCGCGTCGACGACCGCCAGCTCGACCGCCAGCCAGCCGTCGAGCTTCGCCTGCTCCGACCACACCGCGCCCATCTCAGGGCGCGTGTAGCGATCGATCACGCGTCGAGGATCCGCGCCGCGAGCACGGCCGCGTTCTTCGCGCTGTCGATGCCGACGCACGCGACCGGCACGCCGGGCGGCATCTGGGCGATCGCCAGCATCGCGTCAAGCCCGCCCGCGACCGACGTCCGTGACGTCAGCGGCACCCCGATCACCGGCAGGTCGGTGTGCGCCGCGACCGTTCCCGGCAGCGCCGCCGCCAGGCCAGCCCCGGCGATGATCACCCGCAGCCCGCGCATCCGCGCGTTCTTCGAGTAGTCGGCGACCACCTCGGGATCGCGGTGAGCGCTCATCACGCGGATCTCGTAGCGGATTCCGCGCTCCTCGAGCTCCTTACCGGCCTTCTCCATCACCGGCATGTCGGACTTCGAGCCCATGACGATGCCGACGTGCGGCGCATCGACCTCGAGCTCGTCGAACTGGTGCTCGACCTCGGTCTGGGTGACCGGCTCGGCGCCCTCTGGTTGTGGATCGGTCATCCCGCTACCTCCTCGACGCGCTCGACCGCCCGTTCGGCGATGTCACGGCGCATCTGCTTGCCGTCGAACTGGATCTTGTCCGCCACCCGGTAGGCGTGCTCCCGAGCCTCGGCGGGCGTGGAGCCTATCCCGGTCACGTTGAGAACCCGTCCGCCGGCGGTGACGATCCGCCCGTCACGCTCGGCGGTTCCCGCATGCAGCAGCTCGACCTCGATCGAGTCGACCGCCCGCAGACCGCTGATCTCGTCGCCGCTCGACGACGAGGCCGGGTAGCCGCGCGACGCCAGCACGACCGTCACCGCCCAGTCCTCTGACCACTCGATCTCGACGCCCTCGAGCCCACCCGGCTGTGTCGCCGCCTCGAGCAGGCCGAGCAGGTCGGAGCGCAGCCGCGTCAGCACCGCCTGGGTCTCGGGATCGCCGAAACGGGCGTTGTACTCGAGCACCTTCGGACCGTCGGCGGTCATCATCAGCCCGGCGTAGAGGACGCCGTGAAAGGGCGTCCCGCGCCGCTTCATCTCGTCGACGATCGGCTGGTGAACGGCGAGCGCCAGCGCTTCCGCGTGCTCGCGGTCGATGCCGGGCACCGGCGAGTAGCTGCCCATGCCACCGGTGTTCGGCCCCTCGTCGCCGTCAAAGATCCGCTTGTAGTCCTGGGCCGGCGCCATCGGGATCGCCCGCTCGCCGTCGCAGAGCGCGAGCAGCGACAGCTCCTCGCCTTCGAGGAACTCCTCCATCACGACATCGGTCGCGCCGAACCGCTGCTGGGTGAACATCTCCTCGACGGCAGCCTGCGCCTCCTGCTCGTCCTGGCAGATCACGACGCCCTTGCCGGCGGCGAGCGTGTCCGCCTTCAGCACCAGCGGGTAGGCCGCCGAGGCGAGCCGGTCGAGCGCCTCCGCGCGCGAGGTGAGCACGGCGTAGTCGGCGGTCGGGACGCCAACCGCCGCCATCAACTCCTTGGCATATCGCTTCGAGCCCTCGATCTCAGCCGCGGCTGCAGTCGGACCGAAGGCCCGGATCCCCGCCTCGCCGAGCGCATCGACGACACCGGCGACCAGCGGCGCCTCGGGCCCGACGACGACCAGGTCGACCGCGCGCTCACGGGCAGCTGCGACGAGACCCTCGACATCGTCAGCGGCGATGTCGAGGCACTCGACCTTGTCCTTGGCGATGCCCGCATTCCCCGGCGCGCAGAGCAGCTCCGGATGCTGCGGGCTGCGCAGCAGCCGCCTGACGAGCGCGTGCTCGCGCCCGCCTCCGCCGATGACCAGAACCCTCGCCACGCCTAGAGCGACGCGATGAAGTCGTCGACCGGAATCGCCGTCAGCGACTCGTAGCGCGCCGTGCCGCGCGACCCGAGCTCAAGCGAGACGCGCGCCATCGTCGCCTCGTCCGGGGCCTCCACGACGTTGACGAAGTCGAACCGGCCGAGCACCGCCCACTGCGCCTTGACCTCGGCGCCGAGCTGCTCGATCTCACGATTGACCTCGAGGATCCGCTGCGGGTTGTTCTTGATCGTCTGGACCCCTTCGGGGGTCAGCGTGCTGAGCAGTACGAACGTAGGCAAGGCATGTCCTTTCGCATCGACGCCACCACGGCTGTTTGTCGCAGTTTTCCCGATCGCGTGCAAGGCAGGTAGCCTCGCCACATGTCGGGCAGCATCTACGACGCTACCTGGGGCCGGGCCTTCGCCTTCGGCTACGACTTCTTCTTCAAGCGCGCGGAGCGCGGCGGCTTGCGCGAGCTGCGCCGCCACGCGCTCGCCGACGCGCGCGGCAAGACGCTCGAGATCGGGGCTGGCACGGGCCTCAACCACGACCTCTATCCGCCGGCGGTCGACGAGCTGACCCTGACCGAGCCGTTCGAGCCGATGGCGCGGCAGCTGCGCGAGAAGGCGGCGACGCTGCCAATCCCGGTCGAGGTCGTCGAGGCCCCCGCCGAGGCGCTGCCCTTCCCCGACGACAGCTTCGACACCGTCGCGCTGACGCTGGTCCTCTGCACCGTGCCCGAGCCCGACCGCGCGCTGGCCGAGATCGCCCGTGTGCTGAAGCCGGGCGGACACTTCCTGTTCCTCGAGCACGTCCGTGCCGACGAACCCGCGCTGGCGCGCTGGCAGGATCGCCTCAATCCGCCCTGGCGCGTCTTCGGCCACGGCTGCAACTGCAACCGCGACACGCTCGCGACGATCGAGCGCTCAGCGCTGACGGTCGACTGGGTGGAGCGCGGGCAAATCCCGAAGATGCCGCCGCTCGTCACGCCGATGCTGATCGGCGCTGCGCGGGTATCGTGAAACTCCCTCGACCCCGAACAGAAAGCTCGCCTTGAAGCTGCGTACCGCCGTGCTACCAAGCCTCGTGGCCGTCGCGCTCGCCGCGCCAGCGACCGCTCACGCCGCCGCGCTGAGCGTGGACAAGGAGTGCTACGGACCCGGGGAGGAGGTCGCCTTCACCGGCGTCGGCTTCACGCCGAACGGACCGGTCGCGCTGAGCGTCGGCGGCCAGCAGCTCGGCGTCGGCACCGTCAACCAGGTCGGTGAGTTCGAGGTCAGCCTCGGCGCCCCCGACATCAGGGGCAAGAAGCGCACCGACCTCTTCACCGCGACCGATCAGACCGACCTGTCGCTGACCGCCAACGTGCCCGTCCACCTGACTTCGCTGAACGTCAACGTGACACCCAAGAACGGGAATCCGGGCAAGGCGAAGCGAATCGTCGCGCGCGGCTTCACGAGCGGCAAGGTGCTGTGGGCCCATGTCCGGCGCGGGAAGAACAAGCGCAACGTGAAGATCGGCAAGCTCAAGGGCGCCTGCAAGACGCTCGACGTCAAGCGCAAGCTGTTCCCGACCGACGCCCAGGACGGTCTCTACAACGTCTACTTCGACAGCAAGCGCAAGTACTCGAAGAAGACCGCCCCGCAGGTCGGGTTCCAGGTCGTCGTCTTCCACACGTTCAAGCCCGCGAGTGCCAGCTCCGCGGGCGAGCGCTGGATCCAGATCGACTAGCTAGACGTCGACGTCGGGATAGCGCTCCCGAAGATGCTCGGCGAGCGCCGCGCGCACAGCGCGGCGCTCGTCCGCTGACGCCATCCGGTAGCGGCCGAGCAGCTCGCGCTGTCCATCGAGCGGCAGCCCGGCGATCTCCCAGCGGACCGCGAGCCGCTCGAACAGGTACTCGACCCGTCGCTGCCAGCGGTCCTCCGCGCTCGCCGCCGGCTTCGCGTCCATCCGCTCCAGTCCGCTCAGCGTCCCGGCGCTGAGCTCGTCGCGCAGCGTCAGGACGTTGCCGTCGCCATCGGCGTACTCGGAGACGGCGGCGGGAACCGCGTCGCCGCCACCCTTGCTGCGCTTGCGACCCCGCTTGCCCACGGCTAGGCGGTCGCCGCCGCGCCGGCCTTGGCGAACGTCAGCTCGCCCTCGCCGGCGTCGACGGTGACGGTGTCGCCCGGCGCGAACTCGCCCTCGAGCAGCCTCAGCGCCAACTTGTCGACGAGCTGCTTCTGCACGACACGCCGCAACGGCCGCGCGCCGTAGGCTGGGTCGTAGCCGAGGTTGCCGATCAGCGTCTTCGCCGCATCGGTCAGCTCGACCTCGATCCCGCGCTCGCTCAGCCGGCGCGCCAGCCCGCTGACCGCGAGCTCGACGATCTCGCCGATCTGGTCTCGGCTGAGCGGCTCGAACTGGACGATCTCGTCGAGCCGGTTGACGAACTCCGGCTTGAAGGTCGACTGGACGCCCTCCAGCCCGCCGGCGACGTTCGAGGTCATGATCAACACGGTGTTGGTGAAGTCGACGGTGCGGCCCTGGCCGTCGGTCAGCCGGCCGTCGTCCATCACCTGCAACAGGATGTTGAAGACGTCGGCGTGGGCCTTCTCGATCTCGTCGAGCAGGACGACCGCGTAGGGCCGGCGCCGCACCGCCTCGGTCAGCTGACCGCCCTCGTCGTAGCCGACGTAGCCAGGCGGGGCACCGACGAGCCGCGACACCGAGTGCTTCTCCATGTACTCCGACATGTCGATTCTCACCATCGCGTCCTCGGTGTCGAACATGAACTCGGCGAGCGCCCGCGCCAGCTCGGTCTTGCCGACGCCGGTCGGGCCCATGAAGAGGAAAGTCCCGATCGGGTGATTGGGGTCCTGTAGCCCGGCGCGCGAGCGGCGCAGTGCGTTCGACACCGCCTCGACCGCGTCCTGCTGACCGATCACGCGGTCGTGGAGGCGGTCCTCCATGTGGATCAGCTTCTGGACCTCGGACTCCATCAGCCGCGAGACCGGGATGCCGGTCCAGCGCGCGACGACCTCGGCGACGTCCTCCTCGTCGACCTCCTCCTTGAGAAACTTGTTGCCACCGCTGTCGGCACGCGACTCAGCCTCGGCGAGCTGCTGCTCCAGCTCCGGAATCGACCCGTAGCGCAGCTCGGCGGCGCGCTGGAGGTCGGACTCGCGCTCTGCGCGCTCGACCTCGCGGTTGGCTTCCTCGAGCTGCTCGCGGATCTCGTTGATCGCGGCGATCGCCTCCTTCTCGGCCTGCCACTCGGCGTTCATCGCGCCGAACTGCTCGCGCAGGTCGGCCATCTCGCGCTCGATCCCCTCGCGGCGCGCGACGCTCGCCTCGTCGGTCTCCTTCTCGAGCGCCGTCAGCTCGATCTCGAGCTGCATGATCCGCCGCTTGACCTCGTCGATCTCGGTCGGCACCGAGTCGATCTCGATCCGCAGCCGCGACGCCGCCTCGTCGATCAGGTCGATCGCCTTGTCGGGCAGGAAGCGGTCGGCGATGTAGCGGTGCGAGAGCGTCGCCGCCGCGACGATCGCGGCGTCCTGGATCCGTACGCCATGGTGGCTCTCGTAGCGCTCCTTGAGCCCGCGCAGGATCGCGATCGTGTCCTGCTCGGACGGCTCAGCGACTTGGACCGGCTGGAAGCGCCGCTCTAGCGCGGCGTCCTTCTCGATGTGCTTGCGGTACTCGTCGAGCGTCGTCGCGCCAACGCAGCGCAGCTCGCCGCGCGCGAGCATTGGCTTGAGCAGGTTGGCGGCGTCGACCGCTCCCTCGGCGGCGCCCGCGCCGACGATCGCGTGCAGCTCGTCGAGGCACAGGATGATCCGCCCCTCGCCCTCCTGGACCTCCTTCAGCACCGCCTTGAGCCGGTCCTCGAACTCGCCGCGGTACTTGGCACCGGCGATCAGCGACCCGATGTCGAGCGCGATCACGCGCCGGTCGCGCAGCGAGTCGGGCACGTCGCCGTCGACGATCCGCTGCGCGAGCCCCTCGACGATCGCCGTCTTGCCGACGCCCGGCTCGCCGATCAGCACCGGGTTGTTCTTCGTCCGGCGCGACAGCACCTGGATCACGCGGCGGATCTCGTCGTCGCGGCCGATCACCGGGTCGAGCTTGCCCTCGGCGGCGACCGCGGTCAGATCGCGGCCGAACTGCTCGAGCGCCTGGTACTTCTCCTCCGGGTTCTGGTCGGTGACGCGGTGCGGGCCACGCACCTCCGCCACGGCCTCGGCGACCTGCTCGCGCGACGCGCCGACGTCGATCTGCGGGTCGGCCGCGAGCGCCAGCAGCAGGTGCTCGGTCGAGACGTACTCGTCGCCCATCCCACGTGCCTCGTCGTCGGCCGTTTTCAGCACCTCGATCAGCGCCGCGCCGATCGCCGGCGTCGCGCTCGGCTCGCCGGTCACAGTCGGCAACGCGTCGAGCGCCACGTTGGCGGCGCGCCGCACGGTCTCGCTCGACGCCCCCGCGCGCTCGAGCACCGGCACGACGATCCCGCCCTCCTGCTCGAGCAGCGCGACCAGCAGATGCTGAGGCACGACCTCGGAGTTGCTCCGCGCGCCGGCCAGTCGCTGCGCGGTCGCGAGCGCCTCCTGGGACTTGACGGTGAAGCGGTCTGCCTGCATGGCTCTAGCTCCTCCTCACTCGGACATGCACCGCCGCGAGGCTCTGAGGCGGCGCGGTGTACGGAACGAGCTCGGCGCGGTAGGAGCGCCGCACGCGCTCGAGCTCGGCGGCGACCTCCTCGCGGACCTGCTCAGCCTGACGCTCGAGCCCGCGGATCCGCCGCTCCATGCGGGCGATCTGCTGCTCGAGCTCGAAGACCTTCTCGACGCCGGCGAGGTTCATGCCGAGCTCGGTCGTCAGCTCCTGGATCCGGCGCAGCCGCTCGACGTCCTCGTCGGAGTAGAGGCGGGTGTTCTTCGGCGAGCGCTTCGGCGTGATCAGCCCACGCGCCTCGTAGATCCGCAGCGTCTGCGGGTGCATGCCGGCCAGCTCGGCGGCGACCGAGATCATGTAGACGCCGCGCTCGCGGCGGTCGTCGGACGAGATCGCCATCAGCTCCCACCTCCCCCGAGGATCCGCGCGCGCGGGTTGCCGTCGAGCACGCCCGCCACGTCGGTCAACAGCAGCATCCGCTTGGCCCGTAAGGCGCCGGCGATCGAGCCGGCCACGGTGTCGGCGTTG
>CAMLNW010000071.1 GCA_946481495.1 uncultured Actinomycetes bacterium | reverse complement strand
CAGTTGGCGCGCCGCCGCGATCGCCTTCGCGGACGACAGGCCGACGAGCAGCGCACCGATCAGGCCCGGCCCGCGCGTGACAGCGACGGTGTCGATCGCATCGAGGGTCGCGCCAGCGCCCTCGAGCGCGTCCGCGACGATCGCGTCGAGCGCCTCGAGATGGTGGCGCGACGCGATCTCGGGGACGACGCCGCCGTAGCGCTCGTGGAGCAGGCCTTGCGACGCGATCGCATTCGAATGGATCTCGCCACCGTGTCCGACGACCGCGGCGCAGGTGTCGTCGCAGCTCGTCTCGATCGCGAGGATCATCCCGCGGCACCGGTCTGCGCCTCGGCATCGGCCGTCCGGGCGCCGGCTCCGCTCTTGCGCCACATGATCAGGGCGTCCTCGCGATTGTCGTGGTAGTAGCCGCGCCGTTTGCCGGCCGTATAGAAGCCGAACCGCTCGTACAGGCCGATCGCCGGCGTGTTCGACGGCCTGACCTCGAGCGTGTACTGCTCTCCCGGCCCGTCGGCCTGCGCAAAGAGATGGTCGAGCAGGGTGCTGGCGATCCCCTGGCGCAGCAAGTTCGGGTCGACTGCGACGTTCATGACGTGCCAGTCGTCGACATAGCGCGAGCAGACGAGGTAGCCGACGATCCGTCCATCGCGCAGCGCCGCCAGGCAGATTCCGCTCGGCTTCGACAGCTCGAGCACGAACATCGCCAGCGACCATGGCGTCGTGAACGCCCGCCGCTCGATCGCGATCACCTGCGGCAGGTCGGCGTAGGCGAGGGGCCTGATTTCGAGCGGTTGGCTCACTGGGTTCTCGGCTTCGCGTCCGGGAGGCGCAGATAGTCCGGCAACACCGCCTCGACGGGGACCGGCGCCACGGTCGCCGCCAGCCGGCAGATCGACAGCCCGCGCACCACATGGGAGCTGGAGCCGGCGTCCGGAACGGTGGCGCCCGCCGCCTCGAGGACGTCTCGAAAGCGTATCGCCCCGTCTCCGACGGCCAAAGCGCTGGTTCCACGCTCGCGCAAGCGCTCTGCGACGGCTTCGGGAGCGGCTACGAACGGCTCCCAGAGCTCGTCCTCACCCTCGTAGAGCGCGGCGAAGACCTCGTCGCGCCGGGCATCGACGACCGCGAGCGTCGATGCACCTGCCGAAGGCATCTGGCCATTCGACTGGGCGTCGACGGCGCCGGCGGCACCGCCATGCGCGAGCGCGGCGAGCGACGACACCGGACGCAGCTCCAACCCGGTTGCGCCGGCCAGTCCGTGCGCCGTGGCTATCCCGATCCGCAGCCCGGTGAACATCCCCGGCCCGACGCCGACCGCGATCGCGTCGAGCTCGTCCCAACCCAGACCGGCAGCGTCCATGCAGCGCATCACCGCCGGCATCAGCTCCGCCGCGTGCGCCGGCCGCTCCCCGAGCCGAGCCGCGGTCGGCTCGACCTCGAAGACCACCCCGTCGGCGCGCAGCACACAGGCCGCACTCGCCGCCGTCGCGGTGTCGAACCCCAGCACGTTCACGCGATCTCCACCCTGCGCCGGTCCTCGCCGGCGTGCTCCAGCGTCACGCGCGCGGCGACACGCCCGATCGCGGGCTCGCCGATCGCGGGCCACTCGACGAAACCGATCCGCGCTGGCGTCAGGTAGTCCTCGAGCAGCGACGGGTCCTCCCCGGCCAGCGAGTCGAGCCGGTAGAGGTCCAGATGGGCGACCTCGACACGGCCCGGGTAGAGCTGACCGATCGTGAAGGTCGGGCTGGTGACGGGGCTCTCTACGCCCAGCGCCCGGCAGGCACCGCGCACGAACGTCGTCTTCCCGCTGCCCAGCTCACCGGAGATCAGCACGACGTCGCCGGGCACCAGCCGTTCGGCCAGATCGGCTCCGGCCGCCTCCGTCGCCGCCGCGCTATCGGTCTCCAGCGTCACATGTCGAAGTCTGAACGACCCAGGCTGTCAACAGCTCACAAGCAGGTGGAATGCCCGGTTCTCGTCGACCGGGTTGCCACCGGCGTTGTAGGTCACCGTCCGCACGTTGACCGCGTTGGCATTCGCGGCGGTGCTCGCCACCGACGCGGTCCCAGTGCCCGGACCAGCCGCACCGACGTCACCGACAGTGGCGGTGTAGACGCAGCCACGTACGTCGCGATCGAAGACCACCTGGTAACGGCCGGCAGCGGTGCGAACGACGCTGCTCACGCCGCGGCCACGCGCGAGCACGCCCGCTCCGGTGACGACTGCCTGGTGCGCAAGCGCCTGCACCGGCCCGAGCGACGACTCCTTGATCGATCCGCCGCCGATCGAATCCGCCTTCAGCTTCGACCCGTGTAAGGAGTGCTTCTTGAAGTCGACGCCGGTCAGGCTGCCGTTCTTGACGTTGCCGCCGGTCACGACGATCGCGGCATAGGCGCCGCCGCCGAGCGCGACGAACAGTGCGATCAGGGCTACCGCCATCGCGGGCGACGGCAGGAACTTCCGCTTGCGGGACATTCGGGCACTCCTCGGGTCGAGTTCAGGTCCTCCCCACCGCTAACCCGTGAACTGCCCGGAAGTAGCTACCCGCGAACCTCGGCGTCGAGCAGCTCGTGCAGCCGCGCCCGCTCATCGGGGGCCATCGTGTAGCCGTGCTCGGGCGCCGGATAGTTGCGCTTGCGCACGTCGTCGGCGTAGGCCCGAACCCCAGCGATCATCTCGTCGCGGACCGCGGCGTAGCGCTTGACGAAACGCGCAGCATGGCCGTCGTAGATGCCGAGCAGGTCGTGCATCACCAGCACCTGGCCGTCGGTCGACGGTCCCGCTCCGATGCCGATCACCGGGATCTCGAGCCGCGGCATCAGCTCGTCGGTCAGATCGGACGGGATCGCCTCGAAGACGACCGCAAAGCAGCCCGCCTCTTGGAGCGCGAGCGCGTCGTGCGCAACCTCGAGCGCCCGCTCGGCGGTGCGGCCCTGAGAGCGGTACCCACCGAGCGCCGTCGCCGTCTGCGGCGTCAAGCCGACATGACCCATGACCGGGATGCCGGCGCCGATGATCGCCCGCGCCCGGTCGACGGACGTCCCGCCGCGCTCGAGCTTGACGGCGTCGCAGCCGGCCTCCTTGACGAACCGCTGAGCGGTCGCGATCGCCTGCTCGTCGGAGGCCTCGTAGGAGCCGAACGGCAGGTCGCCGACGAGGATCGGGGTGTTGAGACCGCGCCGGACGGCGGCGGTCAGCATCAGCATCTCGTCGACCGAGACGGGCACGGTGCTGGGGTAGCCGAGCACCGTCATCGCGGCCGAGTCGCCGACCAGGACGATGTCGACGCCGGCCTCCTCGGCGACCTGTGCGCCGGGATAGTCGTAGGCGGTAACCATCGCGATCGGCTCGCCGAGCGCCTTCTTCTCGACCAGCGACGACAGCGTCAGCGGCTTGCCCTTCGCGGGCGGTGCGGTGGCGATCTTCGGGCTCGCGCTCATGACAGCAGCTCCGCTACGGCGTCGTCGACGGTGACGATCTCGTTGGCGCCGTTGACGTGAACGACGCGCGGCTCGTAGGTCTCGAGCTCGGCCTCCTCGTACTCGGCGTAGGAGACGACGATCACCTTGTCGCCGGTATGCACAAGCCGAGCAGCGGCGCCGTTGACCTGCATGTCGCCGGAGCCGCGTCGGCCGGCGATCGTGTAGGTCTCGAAGCGGGCGCCGTTGTCGATGTCGAGCACGTGGACCAGCTCGTGCTCGCGGATGTCGGCGGCGTCGAGCAGATCGGCGTCGACGGTGATCGAGCCGACGTAGTTGAGATCGCTGCCCGTCAAGGTCGCACGGTGGATCTTCGATTTGAGCATCTTCCGTCTCATCTGGGGAGGACTCCTTGTCGGGAGGTGAGGAGGGTGTTGTCGATCAGGCGGGCGCGCCCAAAGCGGGCGGCCACGGCAAGCAGGGTCGAGCCGTTGACGCGCTCGGCGGGCGACAGGTCGGTCGCCGAGCGCAGCTCCAGGTACTCCGGCTCGATGCCAGCGGCCGCGAGCTCACCGCGAGCGGCGGCGAGCACGGCGGCGGCATCGGTGTCGCCGGCGACGACGGTCCGCTCAGCGACGGCGAGCGCACGGTGCAGCGCCGTCGCGCGGTCGCGCTCGGCGGGCTCGAGGTAAGCGTTGCGCGAGCTGAGCGCGAGGCCGTCGGGCTCGCGAACGGTCGCGACACGCTCGATCCGCACGGGGATATCGAGGTCGCGGACCATCCGCTCGATCACGACGACCTGCTGGGCGTCCTTCTGGCCGAAGAACGCGACGTCGGGCGCCACGATGTTGAAGAGCTTTGCGACGACCGTGGTAACGCCGTCGAAGTGGCCGTGGCCGCGCCGCTCGGGGTCGCCGCAGAGCACCTCGCTGACGCCGCCGACGCTGACGGTCGTCGCGTAGCCGTCCGGATAGACCTCGGTGACCGGCGGCGCGAACAGCAGGTCGACGCCGGCGCCGGCGGCCAGCTCGGCGTCGCGCGCCTCGTCGCGCGGATAGGCGTCGAGGTCCTCGCTCGGCCCGAACTGCGTCGGGTTGACGAACAGCGAGACGACGACGCAGTCGCAGGCCTCGCGCGCGGTACGCATCAGCGCGAGGTGGCCATCGTGGAAGGCGCCCATCGTCGGCACGAGGCCGATCGTCTGGCCTTCGGCGCGGCGCGCGGCGAGCGCGGCACGCAGCTCGGCGATCGTGCGCACGGTCCTCATGCGACCACCGCCTCGCGGCCGGCGACAGCCGCCGTGCGGGCGACCAGCTCGTCGAACAGCGGCAACAGCTCTGGCGCGTGGTGCTCGACGGCGTCGCGCTGGCGGGCGACGGTCGCGCCGTCTCCCCGCGCCACCGGGCCGGTCAGCGCCGCGTGCGGGCCACGCTCCGCCCAGTTGTCGACCGTGGCGCGCACCAGCGGCGCCAGCAGCGTGCGCGCGTCGGCCGGCGCGATCCCTGCCCCAGCCGCGAGCTGCTCGGCGGCGGCCTGGAGCGTGACAAGGAAGTTCGAGGCGATCGAAGCGGCGGCGTGGTAGGCGGCCCGCTCGGAGTCGGAGATCTCGATCGGCGTCATGCCGAGTCGCAGCGCGAGCTCGCGCGCGACGGCGAGCGCCTCCGGTGTCGCGCCGGCGATCGCGGCGCCAACGCCGTCGAACGCGTCCGGGCCCTCGCCTCCGGCAAACGTCTGCAATGGGTGGAGGCCGAACGCCTCGCCTCCCCCAGCCGCTAGCGCTATAAGCGGCGTCGCGCCGCTCATGTGTCCCAGGAAGCGCTTGGCGTCTGCACCGACCGCCTCAGCGGCTCCCGCGATCTCGCCATCCGGGACGCAGAGCAGCACGATCTCGCTCCGTGGGGCGACCGAGCGGCCCAGCGGACCCTCGACGTCGATTCCAGCGGCCTCCAGGCCACGCGCCAACGCGGAGCCGAGCCGGCCGGCGCCGACGATCGCCACGCTCGAGATGGCGTGGCTCGGGGGTTTGGTGGGTGACAATTCCGTTCCAGTCCCTACGGGTACCGGTCGGTCTGATCGCGGTCCGTTCCCAAGCGGGTAACGGCCGTGACAAATGGTAGTCGCTCCTTGCTCATTAGGCTAATCGCCGATGGCGACGGCAGAGCAGAGGCGCGAGCAGCTTGTCGAGCTCTACAAAGAGGTGCGCACGTGCGAGCGCTGCCCGCTGTATGCCACCCGCACCCAGGCCGTGTTCGGTGCCGGGAACGCCAACGCCGACCTGATGTTCGTCGGTGAGGCGCCGGGTCAGCAGGAGGATCTCCAAGGGATCCCGTTCGTCGGTCGAGCCGGCAACCTGCTCAACGAGCTGCTGGCCGAGAATGGCCTCGCGCGCGACGACGTCTTCATCGCCAACGTCCTGAAGTCGCGACCGCCCGGCAACCGCGATCCCCAGCCGGACGAGATCGAGGCGTGCAAGCCCTACCTGTTCCGTCAGGTCGAGCTGATCGAGCCGACGGTGATCTGCACGCTCGGCAACTTCGCGACGAAGCTGCTGACCGGTCTGCCAACCGGGATCAGCCGCGTCCATGGCGTTCCCCAGGTCCACACGCTCGGCCAGCGGACAGTCCAGATCTTCCCGATCTACCACCCCGCCGCGGGTCTGCGCACGCCGAGCGTCAAGGAGCAGCTACGCGAAGACTTCAAGAAGCTGCCGGCGTTGCTAGCCGCCGGCCCTCCGCCACAGGAGCCAGCCGCGCCCGAACCAGTCGCAGACCCCGAGCCGGCCGCGGAACCGCCGCCCGACCAGCTCGACCTCTTCGGCTGAGCAGCCGCCGCGAAGAATCTCGAAGGTCGCGTAATTCGCCACGACCTCCCCGGTTGGACGGGTGTCAATCACACCATCCGACCAGGAGGTCGAAATGTTCCACAGGATCAGAAAGCATGCAAACCCGGCCTCGCTGCTCGCGATGGTCGCCCTGTTCGTCGCCCTCGGTGGCGTCTCCTACGCCGCCGCGACGATCGGCTCAGCCCAGATCAAGAACAACTCGGTCAAGGGCGTCGACATCAAGAACGGCACGATCGCCGCGAAGGACATCAAGAAGAGCACCCGCGACTCGCTGCGTGGTCAGCAGGGCCCGCAGGGAATCCCCGGACCGTCCGGTGACGCCTCGAGCCTATTCGCGGTCGTGACCGACTCCGCCGGCGCGGGCAACGCATCGCTGGTGCGTGGCAAGGGCGTAGTGTCGGTGGCCGAGGCAACCGGGATCCGCGTCCAGTTCAACCGTGACGTCAGCGGCTGCGCCTGGATCGCCAACAAGAACCAGCCCGATACGGGCGTCGCGGGCGCCGGCCTCGCCCAGGTGGGCTTGTCGACCACCGGCCCCGACACGATCGACGTGCGCACCCGCACGACGACCGGAACGATCACTGATGCGCCGTTCCACGTCACGGTCATCTGCTGACCGCGACTAGCCGTACTCGATCGGCCGGAGCACCTTCGCGGGTGCTCCGGCCACGATCGTTCTGGGCGGGATGTCGCTCGTGACGACGCTGTTCGCGCCGATCACCGCCCGCTCTCCGATCGTCACACCACTCGTGATCACGACGTTCGCCCCGCACCAGACATTGTCGCCGATCCGCGTCGGCCCTTTTGTCGTGGGACGGGCTTGTCGGGATCGTCGAAGCGGTGAGCCCCGTCGGTGACGAAGCAGCCATTGGCGAACATGCAGTGGTCACCGATCTCGACCAGCTCGACCGCCGCGACCATCACGCCCATGTTCAAGAAGGTCCCCGCGCCGATCGTGATCCGTGCCGGATCGGGCGCCGTCAGCCAGACGTTCGGCTCGAACAGCGTGCCCTCCCCCACTTCGAGCCGCCCGTCCCGCAGCAGCTCGAGCACCTCGCCCTGAATCGGCCAGCGCGCGAACGCCCCGCGCCGCGCCAACTCGCGATGGATCGCCAACCTCCGCCACGGCAGCGAGTCGCGCTCGTACCAGCGCCACTTGCGCCACCAGGTCTGCGCCGCCTCTAGGTCCACGCCGGGCAGCTTGGCAGAGCACAGACCGCAACCTTGAGTTGCCGTCGTGTTCTGGGGTCAGGAACGACACCGGCGGCAGCAGCACGTCCCGCCGCCGGCAAACCGAACCCGAAGCCAGGAGGCAGTACTCCATGAAGCGCATCCTGCGCCGGCGGCCGAGCCCTGCGCTCGTGGTCGCGGCAATCGCACTGTTCGCCGCTCTCGGCGGCTCCGCCTATGCCCTCTCGATAACCGGCGCGAGCGTGGTCAACGGCTCGCTGACGGGCTCCGACGTCAAGAACCGCTCACTGACCCAAGCGGATCTGAAAGGTCGAGCCCTGAAGGGCACGCTGATGATCAAGGACTCGGTCGGCTACAACGCCGTCAAGGAGCAGGTCCTCGACGCCTCGAAGTTCAAGCAGGTCAAGAGCGCGCAGGACTCCGACGCGCTCGCCGGCGCGGAGGGCGTGCGCGTCGAGCCGTTCTTCCTCGACAACAACCAGTCGAAGGCCGTCGCCACGGTCGGGCCGTTCACGCTGACCGCGCGCTGCCGCACCGACGTCGCCGATCAGATCGCCGAGATCGTCATCCAGACGAACCAGAACAACGCGGCGGTCGACGGAGCGACCAAGGACACGGCGTTCAACATCGGCGAGACGGTCGCGCTGGTCGCGGCCCAGGCGCCGACCGGGACCCCGGCCTTCGATCAGGAGGCCGCGGGCGCCGCGATCGCCCCCGACAACACCGAGATCCTCGGCCAGGAGCTATACGCCGGGGTGAGCGTGCTCGGCCAGGCCAACAAGTGCCGCTTCGGCGGGCTGCTCTACACGAGCTGAGCAACGCTCGAATCGGCTCGACGGAGGCCGCGATGGCCAAGCGCCATCGCGGCCGACGTCGCTACCGGTTGCGCTGCCAAAATCGTCTTCTGAGCGGGCAAATCGAGCGTTAGGGTCGGCCGCCAGGGCCTCGCAAAGAGGCCGACAAACCGTCCCAGGAGGATCCTCCCTTGCGCTACTCGCGACCCTCTCCCGCGCTAGTCATCTCCGTGCTTGCGCTCTTCGTCGCCCTCGGCGGTGTCGGCTACGCCGCCGCGACGATCAACGGCGCCGACATCAAGAACAAGACGATCGCCGGCAAGAAGCTCAAGAACAAGACGATCACCGGCGCGAAGATCAAGGGCAGCGCCGTCACCGGCTCCAAGGTGAAGGCCGGCTCGCTCGACAAGTCCGATTTCAAGGCCGGCACCCTGCTCCAGGGCCCCACTGGTCCGGCCGGCCCCGCAGGGCAGAACGCCGCGACGAACATCACCTACCGGACGTTCCTCGCGAACACTGCCGGCAACGGCGCGCTCGGAGAGGCAGGAGCGACCTGCAACGCCGGCGAGAAGCTGATCGGCGGCGGTGGCGGCTGGGTCAACAACGCGGTTCCGCCGACCTCCTACGTGCTCGACGGCACGGTGTCCGACAGCGGACCCGCAACGTCCGGCGACGACCCGATCGGCGAGGGCGAGACGCCGGGCGAGTGGCACGTCTCCGGCCTCAACACCTCGGGCGCAAACGCCCGCATGTATGCCTACGCGATCTGCGCCGCGCCTTAGACCGCTCGTCAGGCGGCCGTCGCGACCTTCGGGCGCGGCGGCCGTCGCTTCTTCGGCGCTGCCACTGGCTCGACGATCTCGGCGAGGAAGCGGCCGGTGTATGACCCTGCGGTGCCGGCGACCTGCTCGGGCGTGCCGCTGGCAACGACGAGGCCGCCCTCCTCGCCGCCTTCGGGCCCCATGTCGACGATCCGGTCCGAGGTTTTGATGACGTCGAGGTTGTGCTCGATCACGACGACGGTGTTGCCGTTGTCGACCAACCGCTGCAGCATCTCGAGCAGCCGCTCGACGTCGGCGAAGTGGAGACCGGTCGTCGGCTCGTCGAGGATGTAGAGCGTCCGGCCGGTCGCGACCTTCGCCAGCTCGGTCGCCAGCTTGACGCGCTGGGCCTCGCCGCCGGACAGCGTCGTCGCCGGCTGGCCGAGACGGATGTAGTCGAGCCCGACGTCGTGCAGCGCCTGCAGGCGGCGCTTGATCTTCGGGATGTGCTGGAAGAAGTCGAGCGCGTCCTCGACCGGCATGGCGAGCACGTCGGCGATCGTCTTGCCCTTGAAGCGGACCTCGAGCGTCTCGCGGTTGTAGCGGCGGCCGTCGCACTGCTCGCAAGGCACGTAGACGTCAGGCAGGAAGTGCATCTCGATCTTGATCTGGCCGTCGCCGCGACAGACCTCGCAGCGGCCGCCCTTCACGTTGAAGGAGAAGCGGCCCGGCTTGTAGCCGCGCGCCCGCGCCTCCTGGGTCTTGGAGAAGAGGTCGCGGATCGAGTCGAACAGGCCGGTGTAGGTGGCCGGGTTCGAGCGCGGCGTGCGCCCGATCGGCGACTGGTCGATGTTGATGATCTTGTCGACCGCGTCGAGGCCGCCGATGCCGCGGTGCGCGCCCGGCCGCTTCTTGGTGCGGTGCAGCCGGTTCGACACCGCCTTGTGCAGCACCTCGTTGACGAGCGTCGACTTGCCCGAGCCGGACACCCCCGTCACGCAGCAGAACACGCCGAGCGGGATCGCCACGTCGATGTCGCGCAGGTTGTGCTGCGACGCCCCCTGGATCGTGATCTCGCCCGTCGGCGCTCGCCGCTGCTCGGGCAGCGGGATCGACCGTGCGCCGGACAGGAACTGGCCGGTCGCCGACTTCCTGACCTTCATCACCTGCTTCGGCGTCCCCTGCGCGACCAGCTCGCCGCCGTGCTCGCCGGCGCCGGGGCCGAGGTCGACGAGATGGTCCGCCGCCAGCATCGTGCCCTCGTCGTGCTCGACGACGATCACCGTGTTGCCGAGGTCGCGCAGCCGTTGCAGCGTCGCGATCAGCCGCTCGTTGTCTCGCTGGTGCAGCCCGATCGACGGCTCGTCGAGGATGTAGAGCACGCCGACGAGGCTCGACCCGATCTGCGTCGCCAGGCGGATCCGCTGCGCCTCGCCGCCGGACAGCGTGGCCGCCGAGCGCTCGAGCGACAGGTAGCCGACGCCGACGTTGTCGAGGAAGCGCAGCCGCTCGTCGATCTCGCGCAGGATCAGCCGCGCGATCTGGCGCTCGGTCTCGGTCAGCCCCAGCTCCTCGAACCACTCGATCGACCGCCGCGCGGACATCGCGGTGAGCTGATGGATGCCGATGCCGCCGACCTTGACCGCCAGGCTCTCCGGCCGCAGCCGCGCCCCGTGACAGGCCGGGCACGGGCGGACCGACATGTACTCCTCGATCTTCTCGCGCGACCACTCGGAGTCCGTCTCCTTGTAACGCCGCTCGAGGTTGTTGACGATCCCCTCGAAGCGGGTCATGTACGACCGCTTGCGGCCATAGCGGTTCTTGTACGAGACGTAGATCTTGTCGCCGTTGGTGCCGTAGAGGAAGGTGTCGCGAACCTCCTCGTCGAGCTCCTCCCAGGGGGTGTCGAGATCGACCTCCCACTTCTCGGCGATCGCCTGGGTCATCTGGTCGTAGTAGTTCGAGGCGCTCGTCGACCACGGCAGGATCGCGCCCTCGCTCAGCGACAGCGACGGGTCGGGGACGATCA
>CAMLNW010000070.1 GCA_946481495.1 uncultured Actinomycetes bacterium | reverse complement strand
GCGTGGTGGTGGGTCAGGGTGCCGCCGGTCGCGGCGATCGCGTCGCAGGCGGCGGTCTTGGCGGCTCGCCACTGGTCGAGCTCCTCGCCCTGCTGCTGGCGGACGATGAAGGTGAAGTAGAGCGAGGCGCCGGACGGGTAGAGGTGGGAGATGTGGCACATGACCGCGGGCGGGGTGCCGCGCTCGGCGAGCGTGTTGCGCAGCGCGTCGCCGACTGCCTTGTAGAGATTTGGCAGGTTGGCCCAAGTGGTGGCCGTCTCGAGTGTCTCGACCATCACGCCGCGGTCGAGCAGCTCGTCGCGCAGGTAGGGCGCGGCGAAGCGGCCGCGCAGCCAGGAACGGCCTGGCTTGGTGCCGAGACCGACAGCGCCGTGGGCGCGCAGGATCTCGGCGGTGCGACCGCGACGGCGGGCGATGTCGTCCGAAGTGCCGTCGAACCCTGTGAAGGCGATGCAGCCGCCCTCCTGTCCGCGAGCGCGGAGGTAGGCCTTGCCGAGCTTCTCGGAGAGTCCGCCGGTCGATCCGAGCGCCATTGTGAGTCGGGTCTCCTCCTCGTCGGAGAGGCGAGCGACGTCAGGCGATGCTCCTGCCTGCTCCATCGCGCGGTACGCCTCGGCGCCAGCTTCGAAGGAGGAGAACGACCATGCCTCGTAGCGCTGCTGGGCCGGAGCCGGGCGCACACGCAGCGTCGCCGAGGAGATCACGCCGAGCACGCCCTCCGATCCAACGACCAGCTCGCGCAGCGACGGCCCGGCGGCACTCGCGGGCGCGTCGAGCGTCGCCAGCTCGCCGGCCGGGGTCACGCAGCGCACCGCCTCGACAAGCTCGTCGATCCGTCCGTAGCCGGTCGACGCCTGACCAGCCGAGCGGGTGGCGACCCAGCCCCCGACCGTCGAGTACTCGAACGACTGCGGGAAGTGGCCGAGCGTCAGACCGGCGCTGCCGAGCTGGCGCTCGAGCTCCGGGCCGAAGATGCCAGGCTCGACGGTTGCGGTCAGCGAGGTCTTGTCGACGTCGACTACCGTGCTCAGCCGCGAGAGGTCGAGCGTGATTGCGGCGCCATGGTCGCCTGAAAGCGCCTCCACCCCGCCGACGACGCTGGTACCGCCGCCAAAGGGGATGACAGCGACGCCATGTTGGGCGCAGGCCGCGAGCAGCGGCGCGAGCTGTGAGGACTCGGACGGGAAGGCGACAGCGTCGGGCGCGCCGGAGGCGTCGCCGGCGCGCAAGCGGACAAGGTCGGGATAGCTGCGGCCGGCCGCGTGAGCGACACGGATGTCGTGACCATCGCTGACCGCATCGGCGCCGACGACCGCACTCAGCGCCTGACGAGCGACGTCGCCGAGCCGGCTGGGCGCCACTTCAACCGCATCGAGCGCAACGCGCGCCCCGTGCTCGTCGCCGCTCAGCCCCAGTTCGCCACGCAGCAGCTCTGCGGCCGCGGGCGGCAGCTCGATCGCGTCCTCGTCGCGCCCCCAGCCCCACCAGCGCATCATGCGAACAGCCGCTCCAGACCGTCGAGAGCACGGTCGATCTTGCGCTTGGCCGCGCGCTTGACCTGACCGCCGCCGAGCCGCGAGAACCCACGCAGGCCCATCTCCTCGCTGATATTCACCTCTGTCCTGCCCCCTTCGACGGGCTCGAGTCGGATGTCGGTGACGGAGTCTGTCAGCACGTGCTCGAACGGCGACGCCGCGACCTCGTGGCGCCAGCTGCGCCGGCGCGGGTGCTCGGAGGCGACGAGGCTGAAGTCGGCACGCAACAGCTTGCCGCCCTTGGGCGAGGCCAGCACCGTCGTCCACGCCTTGCCGTCGGCCTCCTCGACGCGCTGGACGTTCGGCCACCATTCGGTCAGCCGCTCTGGGTTGGCCACTACGTCCCACACACGCTCGGGGATCGCGGCCACCACGCGGCTGCGACTTACGACTGGCATTGCGGCTACTTGGCGATCTTGCGCAGGTCGCGGATCAGCAGCAGGTGCTTGAGGTGCGACGCGATCGCGGCGAGGTTCTCGAGCGTCTCGACCGCCTCCTTGCGCCGCTCGGCATTGCGCGAGCGCAGCGCCGGGGCGAGGATCTGCTCGAGCAGCGCCGCCTCGCGATCAGCAGAAGTGCGGAAGACGCGCAGATTGCGCCCGCCGACCCCGTAGCGCTTGAGCTCGGTGACGGCGCGCACGATCTCGCGATCGGTCTCGTCGTAGAGCATCTCGCCGTCGCGGCGCTCGCCACGGATCACGCCGTACTCCTCGAGCTCCTTGACGAGGCTGGCGTCGGCACCGGTCTCATCGAGCACCTCGTCGAGCCGGTAGAGCGACTCGGCGGCGCCGGCGACCGTCGCACGGCGCAGCGACTTCGGATCGGGCGCGCTCGGCTTGGAGACGTCGTCGCCGCTGTCCGCGCGTCCTGACGCGAGCTCCTGGCGGATTACCCGCAACGGCAGGAACTCGTCGCGCTGCAGACGCAGGATCGTCCGCAACCGGGTTACGTCGGCGGCCGTGAACAGCCGGTAGCCGCCCGCGGTGCGGCGCGGCGTGAGCAGCTTCTGGTCCTCGAGATAGCGGATCTTCGAGATCGAGATGTCGGGGAACTCGCGCTCGAGCTGCTTGCAGACGGCACCGATCGTCAGGGACTTGCCCTGGATCGGGGCCACATCAGTTGTGTCGATCTCGGCTTGCGCCATGTCAGCGCTCCAGGTAGGTGAGCTTGTACTTGCCAACTTGCAGCTCGTCGCCGTTGGCGAGCTTGTGCGACTCGATCCGCCGCCGGTTCACATAGGTTCCGTTGAGCGAGCCGAGGTCGTCGACGTAGAGGCCGTCGCGACGCCGGACCAATAGAGCGTGGTTGCGCGAGACCGTCACGTCGTCGAGGAAGACCTCGGCGTCGGGGCTGCGTCCGATCTGCGTCCGATCGCCCTTGACCTCGAAGACTTCGCCGGCACGCCCACCGCCGGAACGGATGGCGAGCGTGGCGCCGTCGGCCACCACCTCGTCGATGTCCACCGGCCGCAGGTCGCCCGACTCGTCGAGCTGGTACGCCGCCGTCGTGCTGCCGCCCTCCTCCTCGACCTCGGGCAGGAAGGCGCCGCACTTCTGGCAGTAGTTGGCGCCCTCGACGTTGACGAAGCCGCACTCGGGGCAGTGCATCGCGGCCTCCGGCCTAGACGTCGCTGTCGGGGATCGCCTTGCCCGACAGGATGTCGGTCAGCTGTTGCACGTCGGCTCCGCTGATCGCCGACTCGCCGGCCTCGTGCTTCTTGCGCAGCCGGTTGACGAGCTCGGCGCGCAGGATGTCGATCTTGCCGTGCAGGATGCGGCGGCGGTACGAGACCTCCTGCTCCTCCACCGTCAGACCGTCGATCAGCTCCTTGAGCTCCTGATCCGACAGTGCGCCGAGATCCGGGAAGGTGGTGTCGTCCATCTACTCGCCCATTCCTTTCGTGGCCAGGAGGACGAGTATAGACCCACCATCAAGTCGAGCTTGAGGGTCGGTGGCGCGCTTGCATGAAGCGGTAGCCGTCCGCGAAGTAGATCGCCGTCGCCCAGAGCGTCAGCACCAGGCCGATGTAGAGCGAGGCTGTCGCAACCCACGTGTCGACGATCATCGCGAGGAAGATCGCGAACATCACCGGCCAGACCGCCCAGCGGCCGACCATGTTGATCTTGAGGTCCATTCCGTGACGCAGGCCGACTTGGGCGAGCACCAGCATCGCGAGCTCGCGCGCCACGAGCACGGCCAGCGCCCAGCGCGGCAGCAGCTCGAAGTGCCAGCAGACGATGACGCCGGAGATCACCAGCGCACGGTCGGTGAGCGGGTCGAGCAGCGCGCCGAGGCGGCTGTACTGACCGGTCAGGCGTGCAGCCAGGCCGTCGAGCTGGTCGCCCCAGGCGATCAGGAAGTACAGGATCGCCGCCGTCGGGTCACGGCCATCGCCGGAGCCGAGCGCTACGACGAGGAAGACCGGCAGCAGCGCGAGTCGGACGTAGGAGATCGCGTTCGGAATCGTCCAGGGCCGCAGCGGCTGACCTTTCTGGGTCTCGGGCGGTGGACCGCCGGAGCGGTCGATGCCCGAGAGGCGTTTCAGGGAAGTGCGCGCCACAGCTCCGCGGCCGCGTCGACAGCACCGTCGAGCGGCAGCGCCCGCTTCTCCTGACCGCGCCGCACCTGGGCCTCGACCTCCCCCGCCTCGATCCCCTTGCGGCCGACGGTCAGTCGTAGCGGCGCGCCGAGCAGCTCGGCGTCGGCGAACTTCGCCCCCGGGCCGGCGTCGCGGTCGTCGTAGAGCACATCCAGGCCGCTCTCGCGCAACTCGTCGTAGAGGCGGTCAGCCACCGTGCGGGCCTCCTCGCCCTCCTTACCGAGCGTGACAAGGTGGACGTCGAACGGCGCCAGCGCCCGCGGCCAAGAGATTCCCTGCTCGTCGGCGTACTGCTCTACGGCGGCCGCGACGATCCGCGCCGGGCCGATCCCGTAGGAGCCCATCCAGATGTCGTGCTCCTTGCCGCTCTCATCGAGGAACGTCGCCCCGAGCGGCGTCGAGTAGCGCGTGCCGAGCTTGAAGATGTTGCCGACCTCGATCGCCGGCTCGATCCGGATCGTGCCGCCGTTCGGGCAGTGGTCGCCGGCAACGACGTCGCGGACGTCGCCCCAGTTGACCTCGAAGTCACGGCCGGGCTCGACGCCGCGCAGGTGGCGGTCGGGCTCGTCGGCACCGGCAATCAGGCCGTGCAAACCGCGCAGCGCCTCGTCGGCAAGTACCGGGACGCGCGTGCCGACCGGGCCTAGGAAGCCCGGGGGCGCCGCGAACACCGAATGGATCTCCTCCTCGGTGGCCTGGCGGGCCGGCGCGCCGAGGCGATTTTGCAGCTTGATCTCGTTGAGGCGGTGGTCGCCGCGGACGATCACGAGCAGCGGCTTGCCGTCTTCGCGGATCACCGGCATCGCCTTGATCAGCGAGCCCGGCGGCACGCCGAGCTGTCGCGATACGTCCTCGATCGTGCTGGCGCCCGGGGTCTCGACGGGCTCTGGCTTGTCGAGCGCCTCCGGCAGCCCCTCGACTGGCTGTGCCTCGGCGCTGGCGATCTCGACGTTCGCCGCATAGCCGGCGTTGGACAGTGCGACCTCGTTCTCGCCTGCCGCGCAGGGCGCCATGTACTCGTGCGCGCCGACGCCGCCCATCATCCCGACGTCGGACTCGACGCGGTACCACTCGAGACCGGAGCGCTCGAAGATCCGATCGTAGGCGTCGATCTGGCGCTCGTAGGAGCGGTCGAGCCCCTCGGCGTCGCGATCGAAGGAGTAGGCGTCCTTCATGATGAACTCGCGCGTCCGCAACACCCCGGCGCGCGGCCGCGGCTCGTCGCGCTCCTTGATCTGGAAGTGGTAGAGCATCAGCGGCAGATCGCGGTAGGAGCGGACCTCGCGCGCGACGTGGAAGGTCAGCGCCTCCTCGTGCGTCATCGCCAGGATGAGGTCGGCGCCCTTGCGGTCCTGCAACTTGAACAGCTCGTCGATGTCGTAGCGGCCCGTCTTGCGCCAGAGATCGGCGGGCTGCAGCACCGGCATCAGCAGCTCCTGGGCGCCGATCGCGTCCTGCTCCTCGCGGATGATCTGCTCGACGCGGCGGTGGGCGCGCCAACCCGCGGGCAGGTAGGTCCACATGCCGGCCCCGAGCTGGCGGATCAGGCCCGCGCGGACCATCAGCTTGTGCGAGATCGCCTCGGCGTCGGCGGGTGCCTCCTTCTCAGTCGGCAGCAGGTAACCGCTCTGGCGCGTCATCGGCGGCGAGTCTAGTCGGGCGCGAGGGCGGCGGTGGCGGCGGTGGGCCAGTACGCCCATGACTCAACCGCCACTCATGGCCTGCCGATAGGCCTGAAAGAGAGGATGGGCTGGCCCCCGTGCTCGCCCACTGACGATGCGGATACTTCCAGGACTCGACAAACGCAAGGCCACGATTGGCGTACTGGGCTTCGCCTGGGGCCTGTTTGCGCTGCACACGCTCGGCCTCTTCGGCGACTGGGCAGACTCCTTCTTCGACGACTGGCTCTACGTGGCGTTGCTCGCCGCGGCGGCGGTCGCGTGTCTGTGGCGCGCCGTGACGGCACCCGCTGAGCGACTCGCCTGGTCGCTGATGACAGCGGCGATCGTCTGCTGGACGCTCGGCGACGTCTACTGGAACATCGACCTCGCGGCCCTCGCGGGCAGCGAGACGCCGTCGGTCGCCGACTCGCTCTACCTGAGCTTCTACCCACTTGCCTACGCGACTCTGGTACTGCTGATCCGCAACCAGGCTGGCCTTGCCTCGCGCGATCTCTGGGTCGACGGAATCATCGGGGCCTCGTGCGCGACCGCGATTGCGTTCGTGATCGCCTTTCCGGCGTTCGACGTCTCCGCCAACGACACCGTCGAATTGGCGATCACGCTCGCCTACCCAGTGCTCGACGCCGTCCTGCTGGGCTTTGTGATCCTCGTCTTCGGGCTCTCCGGCTGGCGCCCTGGACGCCGCTGGACGCTGATCGGCGTCGGGCTGACCGCGATGGCGATCTCCGACGGGATCTACCTCGTCGAGACCGCGCGCGGGAGCTACACGTTGGGCGGGATCCTCGACGCCGGCTGGCCGGCGGCCGCGCTGCTCGTGGCACTCGCCGCATGGCAACCGGTTGGGTCGCCCGCCGCCCCGCACGACAGCGATCGGCGCCTCGTCCTGGTGCCGTTCGTCTGCGGACTGATCGCGCTCGTGCTAGTCACGCTCGCGATCTTCGACATGGTTCCCCAGCCTGCGGCGCTGCCCGCCCTGGTGACGCTGCTGCTCGTGACCGGCCGGATGGCGATCGCCTTCATCGAGGGACAGCACGCGATGGATGAGAACCGCCGCGAGGCCTTGACCGACGGTCTCACCGGCCTCGCCAACCGCCGCGCGCTGCTCGCCGATCTCGAGCGCGCCGTGGCCCGCGCGACGATCGACGACCCGCGCGTCTGCATCGTTCTCGATCTCGACGGCTTCAAGGCCTACAACGACGCGTTCGGCCACCCTGCCGGGGACAAGCTGCTGAGCCGGCTCGGTCAGCGCCTCCAGGACGTCGTCGGCGAGCAGGGCAAGGCCTACCGCCTCGGCGGTGACGAGTTCTGCGTGCTCGCGCGCCGCGACGAGGCGGGCGCGCGGCGACTCGCTGACGCGGTGCGCGCCTCGCTGACCGAGACCGGGGAGGCATTCGCGGTCACCAGCTCGGCTGGCATGGTCCTAATTCCCGCTGACGCCGCCGCACCATCGGAGGTGTTGCAGGTAGCCGATCGGAGAATGTACGCCGACAAGGGCCGCCGCAGCTCGTCCGCCGGCCACCAGTCACGGGCCGTGCTGCTGCGCATCCTGCGCGAGCGCGAGCCGGCGATGCACGCGCATCTCGTCGGTGTGGCGGAGCTTGCCTTGGCGGTCGCCCGCGAGCTCGGTATGTCCGGCGAGGAGCTGGACGAGATGGCGCGCGCTGCCGAGTTGCACGACATCGGCAAGATCGCGATTCCCGAGGAGATCCTGCACAAGCCCGGACCGCTCGACGCCGACGAGTGGGCATTCGTCCGTCGTCACACCGTGATCGGCGAGCGGATCCTCGGCGCCGCCCCGGCCCTGCGACCGGTCGCCCGGCTCGTCCGCTCGACGCACGAGCGCTGGGACGGCGGCGGCTATCCGGACGGCCTGTCTGGCGACGACATCCCGCTCGGCTCGAGGATCGTCGCGGTCTGCGACGCCTACGAGGCGATGGTCACCGACCGCCCCTACCGCCCCGCGCTATCACCTGAGCAAGCGGTCGAGGAGCTGTTCACCAACGCCGGCACGCAGTTCGACCCGAAGGTCGTCCAGGTCTTCAGCGCCGCGCTCGGCGAGCGCGTGCCAGAGCCACTGGCGACGTACCCCGCGGTCAGGCGCGCGTAAAGCGGCGGCCAGCCGTCGGGCTGGCGTCCTCGTCGAGCGTGATGACCTTGCGGTCGGCCTTCGGAGCGCCCGGCGCCATCGGCAACTCGGTGGCGTTGGCCATCGCCTCGGCGCTGGCGGCCTTCGCCTCCAGCGCGGCGAGTCGCTCTGGGGTCAGCTCGCCGGCGTTCTCCTCCTCGATCCGCTCCAGCCACTGCGCGCCGGCGGCGGCCTCGTCATCGTCGAAGACGGTGCGACCGGCGGCCAGCGAGCGGTCGATCTCGGCGAACAGCTCGTCGACGAGCCGCTCCTGAGGAACCTTCCGCAGCGGCTTGCCGTGGGCGAAGATCAGGCCCTCGTTCTTGGCGCCAGTGATGCCGAAGTCCGCGTGGGCGGCCTCGCCGAGACCGTTGACGGCGCAGCCGAGCACGGCGACCTCGATCGGCTCGAGATAGCTCTCGAGCCGCTGCTCGATGTCGGTGACGACGGTGTCCATGTCGAACTGCAGCCGGCCGCAGGTCGGACAGGCGATCAGCACCGGGCCGCGCTCGCGCAGCTTGAGCGCCTTGAGGATCTCCCAGGCGACCTTGACCTCCTCCTCGGCGTGGAAGGTCGACAAGGAGATGCGAACGGTGTCCCCCACCCCGTCAGCGAGCAACGTGCCGAGGCCGACCGCCGACTTCAGCGAGCCCGACCACTTGGTACCGGCCTCGGTGATGCCTAGGTGCAGCGGGTAGTCGATCTTCTCGGAGAGCAGGCGGTTGGCGGCGATCGTGTTCGGCACGCTGGTCGACTTGATCGAGACCTTGAAGTCGGTGAACTCGAGCCGCTCCATCAGCGCCACGAACTCGACGGCCGCCTGGACGAGCGCTTCGACCGAGTTCTCGCGCTCGAGCTCGTGGAGATGCTTGGGCAGCGACCCGGAGTTGACGCCGATCCGCATCGGCGTGCCGTACTCGGTCGCCTTGGCGACGACTTCGGCGACCTTGTCCGGGCCGCCGATGTTGCCCGGGTTGAGCCGCACGCAGTGCGCGCCAGCCTCGATCGCCTTGATCGCCAGCGTGTGGTTGAAGTGGATGTCGGCGATCACCGGGATCGGCGACTCGACGACGATCTTCTTCAGCGCGTCGACATCCTTCTCGCGCGGGACCGCGCAGCGGACGAGATCGCCGCCGGCATCGGCGATCGCGCGGATCTGACGCATCGTCGCGTCGTAGTCCGCGGTCTCGGTCTTGGTCATCGACTGAATCGCGACCGGGGCTCCACCGCCGATCTTGACCCCGCCGACGTCTATCTGGCGCTTGGAGGGCATTGGGGGAAGGGTACCTGGCGCGCTGGTGGGGCCGGAACGAGACAGTCCTCAACGGAGCGAGCTTCGCAAGGCTCCTCTGAGGACTGTCTCGTTCCGGCGAGGACAGTCGGCGGTGGACGGCTCAGGTACCGGAGTTGGTGAGGATCGAGAGGGCGAGGTCGAGTGAGGTGTCGAGGGCGGCGACGGTGACGGACTCGTCGGGCTGGTGGTTGCGCTCGGTGCCGTTTGCGACGTTGAGGACCGGTAGGCCGTTGGCGACGAAGACGTTGGCGTCGCTGCCGCCGCCGGTGGCGATCGGCTGCGGTTCGATGCCGAGCGCCGCGAGTGCCGCCGAGGCGGCTACGACCGGCGGCGACGCGTTGGGCAGCCGATAGGCGCGGAAGAGTCGTTCGACGGTCGTCTCGACGTCGCACTCCATGTCGGCGCAGGCTTCGGTGAAGGCGTCGACCATCCCACTGACGGCCTCGCCGGCCTTGACGTCGTCGAGGCTGCGCGCCTCGAGCGTGACGTCACAGCGCTCGGCAACGACGTTGGCAGCCGTCCCGCCGTGGATCGTGCCGACGTTGGCGGTCGTCTCGTCGTCGAGCCGGCCGAGTGACATCGAGGCGATCGCCTCGGCGGCGGCCGAGATCGCGTTGTGGCCGGCCTCGGGCCGGATTCCGGCGTGGGCGGCGGCGCCGTGGACGTGGGCCTCGACGCGGTAGTAGCTCGGCGCGGCGACGATCAGCTCGCCGAGCGGCGTCGCGTGGTCGAAGACGAAACCGAAGTCGGCCTGAAGCTCGTGGGTGAGCTCCTTGGCGCCGAGCAGCGCGATCTCCTCGCAGGTGGTGAACAGGAGCTCGACACCGACGGGGGCTCCGCCAGCTGCGTAACGGCGGGCTACCGCGAGCAGGACCGCGACGGCGGCCTTGTTGTCAGCGCCGAGGATCCCCTCGTTGCGGTTGGTGAAGCGGCCGTTCTCACGCAGGACCTCAACCGGGGCGGTCAACGGGACCGTGTCGAGATGGGCGCAGAGCAGAACTGTCGGCGCCTCCGGTCGACCGGGGATTCGCGCGAGCAGGTTACCGGTATTGGAGCCGGTCGCCTGGGAGCTGGCGTCCTCCGTGACAGCGAGGCCGAGCGAGCGCATCTCGGCGGTGACGAGGTCGGCGACGGCGCGCTCCTCGCGCGACGGGCTGGCCGTCTCGCAGAGACGGACGAAATCGGCCGCGAGCCGCTCGCGCTCGGCGGCCGTGGCGCGCGGTGGCCCGCTCGACGGCGGCGATTGGCCGAAGCTCGGCTCGCCCGCGGCGCCGTCGGACACGCTGCTAGACGTGCGACTCGGAGTCCGCGCGCTCGGTGGCGGAGGCGCGGATCTCGCCCTCCCCCACGTCGCCGGTCTCATCGGCCCGGGCACGGACGCGCTCGAGCGCGGCACCGACGAACTCGCGGAAGAGCGGTTGCGGGCGCAGCGGGCGCGACTTGAACTCGGGGTGGAACTGCGAGGCGACGAAGAACGGATGGTCGGGCAGCTCGACGATCTCGACGAGGCGGTCGTCGGGCGATGTGCCGGAGCAGACCAGCCCCTCGGCCTCGAGCTTGCGCCGCAGATGGTTGTTGACCTCGTAGCGGTGGCGGTGGCGCTCGTAGATGACGGCCTCGCCGTAGATCTCACGGGCCCGCGTTCCCTCGTGGAGCTTCACGGGGTCGGCGCCGAGGCGCATCGTCCCGCCCATGTCGCGGACCTCCTTCTGCTCCGGTAGGAGGTCGACGACGGGGAACGGCGTCTCGGGGTCGAACTCGGTCGAGTTGGCGCCGTCCATGCCGACCACGTGGCGGGCGAAGTCGGCGACGGCGATCTGCATCCCAAGGCAGATCCCGAGGTAGGGCACCCCGTTCTCGCGCGCCCAGCGGATGAAGTCGGCGACGATGAGGAAGTAGCCGGCGAAGCCCATCTGGATGATGGTCTTCAGCTCGAACTCGAGGCGCTCGACGTTG
>CAMLNW010000069.1 GCA_946481495.1 uncultured Actinomycetes bacterium | reverse complement strand
CGCGGACGTGGCCGAGCGCGTCGACCTGGACCCGTGTAGCGCCGTTGCGGCCGCGCAGGAAGCGGTCGTACTGCGCCTCGATGCCCTGCTTGCCGACGATGTCGCCCATCGCGACGTCGGGGAAGCGGCCGCTGTCGAGCTCCTCTTGGCTGATCTCGCGGCTGTAGCCGAAGAGATGCGCTCCGGTCTGGCCCTGCGGGTACTGGCGGACGAAGACGCGCTCCGGCTCGACGCCAGGGAAGTCGGACCGGTGCTCGAGCAGGTAGGCGACGATGTCCTGGTCGACGTCCTGCTTGACGGTCGCCATCGCATACGGCAGGTCGCGCAGCTGCTTCTCGACACGCCGCTCGATCCCGCGCGGGCGCATGTCGAGCACCTGCGCCAGCTTCCGGTAGACCACACGCCGCTCCGCCTCACCCTCCGGCAGCAGCTTCGGCGAGACCTTGACCGCGAGCGCGACACGGTTCTCGACGAGCACCTGCCCGTCGCGGTCGACGATCTCGCCGCGCGGCGCCTGGACCTTGATCTGGCGGATGCGGTTGTCGTTGGCCTCGGCGCGGTAGGTGTCGCCCGACAGCACCTGCAGGTACCAGAGGCGGAAGAAGACGAACGCGAAGGCGAGCAGCGCGATCCCGCCGAGGATCGCGACGCGCATGGCGAGCTGGGGGGTCAGCGACGGGCGATCGCCCGGATCGAGGTACACGTCAGGCCCCCAGCCCGCGCAGCCCGATCGGACCGGCCTCGAGCGGCGCCTTGCGACGGCGGCGCAGATCGAGCGGGTCGACGAGCAGGACGGGGCGCAGGACGCGGCGGCAGATCGCGAACACCGGCAGCGCGAGGATTGCGCCGAGGATCGTCGTCGCGACCATCTCGCGGACGACCAGCCAGCTCACGGTCGCGCCGACGTCGAGCATGAACGAGACAGCCGCGTAGGCGAGCACCCAGGCGAAGGTAGCGACGGCCCCGACCGGAATCGGCATCAGGCCGTGAGCGGGATCGCGCACCTCGCGGTAGCGGCCGGCGCCATAGCCGACTGCGGTCAGGACGAGTGAAGACGCGCCCATCGTCTGACCGACGAGCAGGTCGAGCAGCAGCCCGGTGAAGAATCCCATTGCGGCCCCCGGGATCGACCCGGCGTAGATCGCCACGGCTGCCACGACGAGCGGCACCAGATCGACGTAGGCGCCGAAGACGCGGCCACTGCCGAGGCCCGAGACCTGGAGGATCACGGCGACGAGCGCGAGCGCGCCGCAACGGACGAATGCGCTCGGGGTCGACCTCACTGGAGCGGAACTCCAGCCTGGGTGCTGACGCCGCGCTCGGTCAGGACTTGAACGTAGTCGATCCCACGGATGTCGGCGAGTGGCTTGACGTGCACGCGCTGGAACTGCTCGGCCTCCTGCGGATCGACCTTCGTGACACGGCCGATCGCAATCCCGCGCGGGAAGATCGACCGCACGCCGTCGGACTCGAATCCGCTCGTCACCACGGTCGTGCCCTCCGTCACGCGACGGCCCTTGGTGATGTAGTCGAGCAACAGGTCGTTCGGATCGCCGACGACCGGATGGACGATCCCTGTCGCACCGTTCGGCATCACCTGCGCCGAGACAGCGCTCGACGAGTCCGTGATCAGCGTCACCTCAGCGGTACCGCCGGTCACGTCGGTGATCTTCCCGACGAGGCCGCCGGCGGCCACGACCGGTTGATCGCGGCGGACGCCGTCGTTGGACCCCTTGTCGATCTTCAGCGTCGAGTACCAGACCGTCGGCGAGCGCACGATCACCCGCGCGCCGACCGGATCGGTGCCCTGCGGATAGCCGTCGCTCTCGGTCAGCCCGACCAGCGAGCGCAGCTCGCGAACGTCGTGGCGCGCGGTCTCGGCCACGCCGAGCTGTCGCCGCAGCTGCTCGACCTCGGCGCGCAGGTCCTCGTTCTCGCCCTTCGCGTCGATCGTGTCACCAAACCAGCCGAACAGGTCGCGGGCCGGCTTCAGCGCACGGCTGGCGCCGGTCTCGAGCGGCGCGAAGGCCTCCTGAGCGCCGCGCTGGAAGGTGTGGAAGACACCGCCGCCGCCCTCGCCGAAGTAGACGGTCAGCATGCCGATCGAAAGCACCACGAATATCGCGAGCGCCGCCCTCCTACGGCGGATCACCTTGCTGTCGAACACGTCCGGACTCCTCCGGCGCCGTGCTTAGCGGCGCCGACCGTTTCGGGAATTCTTGTTGGCGCGGTGAATCGCCTCGAACTCCTCGAGGCTGCGACCGGATCCGACCGCCACACAGGTGAGCGGGGACTCGGCGAGGTGGGCCGGCATCTGGGTCTCGTCGCGCAGGCGCTCGTCGAGCCCCTGCAGCAGCGCGCCGCCGCCGGCGAGCATGATGCCGCGGTCCATGATGTCCGAGGCAAGCTCCGGCGGGGTGCGGTCGAGCGTCTCCTTGACCGCGTCGATGATCGCCTGCAGCGGCTCCTCGAGCGCCAGGCGAACCTCCTCGCTGGTCAGGACGACTGTCTTCGGCAGCCCGGATACGAGGTCGCGGCCGCGAATCTCGGCCTGCATCTCCTCGCGCAGCGGGAACGCCGAGCCGATCTCGAGCTTGACCTCCTCCGAGGTCTGCTGCCCGATCATCAGCTTGTACTCGCGCTTGACGTAGTTGATGATCGCCTCGTCGAGCTCGTCGCCGCCGATGCGGATCGACTGCGACACGACGATGCCACCGAGCGAGATCACCGCAACCTCGCTCGTCCCTCCACCGATGTCGACGACCATGTTGCCCGTCGGCTCGCCGACCGGCAGGCCGGCGCCGATCGCCGCGGCCATCGGCTCCTCGATCAGATACGCCTGCCGCGCGCCGGCGGACAGGCAGGCCTCCTCGACCGCGCGCTTCTCGACGCCGGTCACGCCCGACGGCACGCAGACCACGACGCGCGGATGCGCCCAGCGGTTCTGGTGCACCTTCTGAATGAAGTGGCGCAGCATCTGCTCGGTCACGTCGAAGTCGGCGATCACACCGTCCTTGAGCGGCCGGATCGCCTGGATCGTGCCCGGCGTGCGACCGAGCATCCGCTTCGCCTCGATCCCAACCGCGTGCACCTCCGCCGTGCGCGAGTCGATCGCGACGACAGACGGCTCGGAGAGCACGATTCCGCGCCCACGCACGTAGACGAGCGTGTTGGCGGTGCCGAGGTCGACCGCCATGTCGCGGCCGCCCATTCCAGTGAGGTTGGAGAAGATGCCCATCGGAGGAGAACCCAGGATACGGGCTGCGCAACTAGTGGTGCGAAAGCGGCAAGGAAGGCTTCAGTTCAAGCAGGGTAGCCAGTGGCAGGCCGACCACGTTGAGGTAGTCGCCGGCGATCGCCGCGACCAAAGCCGCCCCCCTGGCCTGGATGGCATAGCCACCGGCCCGCTCGCGCCACTCGCCGCTGTCGAGATACCAGCGCAGGGTCGGCCCGTCGAGCTGGCGGAAGGTGACGCCGGTCCACGCCGTGGCGGTGAGCTCCTGTCCCCGCTCGATCAGCGCGAGCCCCGATACGACCTGATGCTCGCGGCCGGACAGCTCGCGCAGGAACGCCTCCGCCTCCGCCTCGTCGCGCGGCTTTCCGTAGACCCGCCCGTCGAGAACGACCTCGGTGTCGCAGCCGAGCACCAGCTCGCCGTCGACCGCCCGCGCCTTGCGCAGCGCGTTCTCGAGCACCATGGCGCCCGGCTCGCCCTCGGTCAGCTCCTCGACGTCCGGCACGACGACTTCGAAGTCGACGCCGACCTGTTCGAGGATCGCCCGCCGCTGCGGTGAGCGCGACGCGAGGGTGAGCCGCACGCTGTGCTTACAGCTCGGGGAAGAAGATCCCGATCTCGCGCGTGGCCGACTCGGGCGAGTCGGAACCATGGACGAGGTTCGTCTGGACCTCGAGGCCGAAGTCGCCGCGGATCGATCCCGGCGCCGCGTCGATCGGGTTAGTCGCGCCAATCAGCTGACGCGCCGCCTTGACCGCCTCGTGGCCCTCGAGCACCAGCGCGACCAGCGGGCCGCCGGTGATGAAGTCGACCAGCTCACCGAAGAACGGACGCTCACTGTGCTCGGCGTAGTGCCGCTCAGCGGTCTCGCGCGGGACGGTCATCTGCTTCAGCGCCGCGATCTTCAGGCCCTTGCGCTCGAACCGGGCGATCACCTCGCCGGTCAGATTGCGCTCGAAGGCGTCCGGCTTGACCAGGATCAGGGTCCTGTCCACTTGCTTGCTCCTTAGTTAGAGGTTGGTTCTCGGACTACTGCCGCGCCGGCGGATTGCTGGGCCGCTCGGCCCGGGTGCGCGGCTCCTGCCGCTCCGCCTTGCTCTCAGCCGGCTCCGACGCGCCGCGCGCCTCGGCGGCAGGCGTCGCCTGACGCTCGCGCCGCTGCTCGGCCGGTTGGCGGCCGCCGGCGCTCGTAGCCGGCCGCTGGCCGGCTGGACGCTTCTGCGACTTTGGCGGCGCCGGCTCACCTGACGCGGTGCGGGCGCGGCCTCCACCCCCACTCCCGCGACGGCGCTGCTGCGGCTTGGCGCGCTCCGGGACCTCGGCCTCGCAGTAGGGGCAGATCTTCCAGCGCGGGTCGAGCGGCTTGGCGCAGGTCCCGCACGGCTCCTTGAGCCGGCGCAGGCAGCTCGGGCAGCGCAGGAAGGAGCGCTCGACCGGGTACTCGCAGTACGGGCAGGCGTGCTCGTGGGCGGCGGCGAGACGCGCCTCGGCGGCGGCGATCTCGAGCTCGCGCTCGTGGACGTCCTCGAGGTACTCCGGCGGGCGAACGACCATGTAGACGATCGTCCCGACGAACGGGAAGAAGGCGGCAACCGTCGCGCAGCCGACCAGCATCGGGTCGGCGATCCGGCGCTTGGCGTCGGCGTGAGTCCAGAAGATCAGCGCCAGCCAGAGGACCACCAGGAAGAGCAGCAGCAGGTTGACCGCGAGGTTCAACCCGTCGTTCGTTATGCCGAAGATCGCGGAGAGAGCCATAGGTGCGGGCAGCCTAGAGGAACATCCGGCCGATTCCGTAGCCGATGCCGAAGAAGACGAGGATGACGGTGGCCACGACGATCGCGACGAGGGCGATCATGGCGATGAAGCTGGGGCCCTCTCCTTGGTCCATGGCAGTGATTGTCCCATGGAGTGAGGGTCGGGCGTGGTTGGTACGCGGGGGAAGACGGATGCCCGTTCCGCTTGGGAATCGCTGCTCGGGCATCCGTCTTCCCCCGCTTGGTGGGGCCGCGCGGCTCTCGGGCTAGAGCGCGGATGCGGCTGTGTCGCCCTCGTCGCGAACGAGATCTGCGATGAGGTAGATCGAGCCGGTGGCGAGGACGGCGCCGGCTGCGCCGGCGAGGTCGCGGGCTCGGGCGATGGCTGTCTGCGGGTCTGGAACGACCTCGGAGTCAGGGCCATCGAGCTGCTGCGCGAGCGATTCGAGCGTGGCGGGTGACAGCGCACGGGGATTGGCGCAGCGGGTGAAGACGAGATGATCGGCGAGGGGAAGCAGCGGCTTGAGCATGTCAGCGGCTGCCTTGTCCTCGAGGACGCTGACGACCAGTACGAGCGGCCGACGACCGGCGATGACCTCGGGAAGCGCGGCGGCCAGCGCGGCGGCACCAGCCGGGTTGTGAGCGCCGTCGTAGAGCGTCAGCGGTCGCTCGGAGACGACCTCGAGGCGGCCCGGGACGCGGGTCTCGGCGGCCGCGGCCTCGACCGCGTTACGCTCCAACGGGTGCTCTAGGAACGCCTCTGCAGCCGCACACGCCAGCGCGAAATTGCGCCGCTGGAAGGCACCACGTGCGGCCATGTCGAAGGACGGAACGGCCGGAGCCACCATCAATCGCGCGTGACGGTCGCCCGCCACCTTCTCCGCCACCACACGGGCATCTGGATGCAAGTCCTCCGGGATCACCAGCGTCGCGTGGTCGCGGACGATGGCGAGCTTCTCGGTCGCGATGTCGGCGATCGTTGGGCCGAGCCAGCGGGTGTGCTCGAGGCCGACGCCCGTGAGGACCTGAACCTTCGAGGGAATGACGTTGGTGGCGTCGTAGCGGCCGCCGAGGCCGGCCTCGATGACGGCTGCGTCGACCCCGCTGTCCGCCAGCTCGTGGAAGGCGGCGGCTGTGATCGCCTCGAACTGGGTGACGCGATCGTCGCCTTCGGGAGCGGCGCGCTCGACCAGCGCGGCGACCTCGGCGGCACGTTCGACCGCGGTCGCGAAGCGGTCGGCGGAGATCGGCGCCTCACCGACCTCGATCCGCTCGCGGAAGCGTGTCAGGTGCGGTGAGGTGTAGCTACCGGTGCTGAGGCCGTGACGTTCGAGCAGCGCGGCGGTGAAACGGACCGTCGAGGACTTGCCGTTGCTGCCGACCACGTGCACCTGCGCGAAGCGGCGTTGCGGCATCCCGAGCGCAGTGGTGAGTCGGTGCATCCGCTCGAGACCGAAGCGCATGCCGAACAGCTCGAGGCCGAGCAGGTACTCCTCGGCGTCGCGCTCTGTCCAGCGAGCCATGACTCAGCCGAGACGCGCTAGCTCGTCGCGGTAGCCAGCGAGCTTGTCGCGCTCGCCTTGGACGACGTCCGCCGGGGCGCGGTCGACGAAGCGGTCGTTGGCGAGCTTCGCCTCGAGACGCCCGATCTCCAGCTCGAGCTTGTCGCGGCGCTCAGCGATGCGCGCGGCGACCGCGCCGGGATCGAAGTCGTCGGACACAAGCAGCTGGACGGCTCCGCCCGGAACGGGGACCTCGGCGGCCGCCTCACCGTCGCCGTCGCTGAGCTCTAGCCGCGCCAAGCGCGCGACCTGGAGGACGGTGCCGTCGTAGCCCTCCGCCGCGAAGCGGGCGGGCAGCACCGCCGACGGCTTGACGCCGGCCTCGTCGCGGTAGCGGCGCAACTCGGTGACAGCGGCGACGCAGCGGCCTACCAGCTCCTCGGCCTCGGCGTCGATCCGTGTGGCGTCGCTCTCTGGCCACTCGGCGACCGCGAGCAACCCACGCTCGGCGCCGTCGGCCGACGGCAGGAACGACCAGATCTCCTCCGTCACGTGCGGCATCAACGGATGCAGCAGCCGCAGCGTGCGGTCGAGGCAGAACAGCAGCGTCGCCGAGACGGCGGTGCGATCCGCCTGCTCGTCGTAGAGGCGTGGCTTGGCCAGCTCGAGATACCAGTCACAGAGCTCCGACCAGAAGAAGTCGTAGAGCTCGAAGGCCGCCGCCGACAGCTCGAAGGCGTCGAGCGACTTGGTGGTCCGTTCGGTGATCCGCTCGAGCCGCGAGAGGATCCAGCGATCCTCTGGTGTCGCAGCCTCGTCCGGCGACGGCGCAACTCCCTCCTGGACACCGAGCAGGATCAGCCGTGAGGCGTTCCAGAGCTTGTTTGCGAGATCGCGGCCCTGCTTGACGCGCTCCTCGTTGAAGCGCACGTCCTGCGACGAGGAAGACGCGAGCAGGCCGAAGCGCAGGGCATCTGCGCCGTAGGCCGGGAACTCGCCGCCCTCCTTGTAGACGGGCGGTCGCGGACCGCCGTCGATCAACTCGAGCGGGTCGATCCCGGTGCCGAGCGACTTCGACATCCGGCGGCCGTCGGGCGCCTGGATCACCGAGTGGATCGGGACGTCGCGGAACGGCAGCTCGCCGGTGAACTCGACGCCGAACATCACCATCCGCGCGACCCAGAGGAAGATGATGTCGCGTGCGGTCGAGAGGACGTCGGTCGGGTAGAAGGCGCGCAGCTCCGGTGTCTCGTGCGGCCAGCCAAGCGTCGCGAACGGCCACAGCGCGGACGAGAACCAGGTGTCGAGCACGTCGGGATCGCGCGTCCAGCCGTCGCCCTCCGGCGCCGCGACGCCGACATAGGTCTCCCCCTCGCGGTACCAGACCGGCAGCTGGTGGCCCCACCAGAGCTGGCGCGAGACGCACCACGGCCGGATGTTCTCGAGCCAGTTGAGGTAGACGCCGGTCCAGGGGCTCTCGGGGTGGAAGCGCAGCTCACCGTCCTTGACCGCGGCGATCGCTGGGCCGGCGAGCTTCTCCATGTCGCAGAACCACTGCAGCGAGATCAGCGGCTCTATCCGCATCCCCGAGCGGTGGGAATGCGGCACGTCGTGGACGTACGGCTGCGTGCCAGAGAGCAGCCCCTCGTCGCGCAGCGCCTTGATGACGGCGCGCTGGGCGTCGTCGGCGGTCAGCCCCGCGAAGCGCTCCCCGGCGGCGTCGGTCATGCGACCGTCCTCGCCGATCACCGAGATCTCCTCGAGCCCGTGCTTGCGACCGATCTCGAAGTCGTTCGGGTCGTGCCCCGGCGTGATCTTCAGCGCGCCGGTGCCGAAGTCGGTCTTGACGTACTCGTCGCCGATGATCCGCAGACGGCGCCCGACCAGCGGCAGGATCGCGTCCTCGCCGATCAGGCGCGTGTAGCGCTCGTCGTTCGGATTGACCGCGATCGCCGTGTCGGCGAGCATCGTCTCGGGGCGCACGGTGGCGACCGTCACCGAGCCCGATCCAGACGCCAGCGGGTAGTCGATCATGTAGAGCGTGTCCTGCATCTCACGCTGCTCGACCTCGAGATCCGAGATCGCCGAGCGGGTGCCCGGATCCCAGTTGACCATGTAGCGGTCGCGGTAGATGTAGCCCTTCTCGTAGAGGTCGACGAACACCTTCTGGACGGCGCGGGCGTAGGCGTCGTCGAGCGTGAAGCGCTCGTCGCCGTAGTCGAGCGAGGCGCCGAGCCGCTTGAACTGCTCGACGATCTGCGTGCCGTGGTCCTTGCGCCACTCCCAGACGCGCTCGACGAACGCGTCACGCCCAACGTCCTCCTTGGTCTTGCCCTCCTCCGCGAGCGCCTGCTCGACCTTGACCTGCGTCGCGATGCCGGCGTGGTCGGTGCCGAAGATCCACTTTGTCCGCTTGCCGTGCATCCGCGCCAGGCGGATCAGCGCGTCCTGGATCGAGCCGTTCAGCGCGTGGCCCATGTGCAGCACGCCAGTGACGTTCGGCGGCGGCACGGCGATCGAGAAGTTCTCGGCGGCTGCCCCATCGGCGTCGGGATGGAAGACGCCGGCGCTCTCCCAGCGCTCGAAGACGCGTGGCTCGACGTCACCCGGCTGGTAGCGGGTCCGCTCCTCGAGGTCCTTCAGTCGATCGGTCGGCACAGCCCAGCAGTCTGCCAGGAGCCCGGTGAGACCTGCTTCATCCGTTCGCCTGCCTAGGCTTCCGCCATGCCCTCCAAACCGATCCATCGCGCAATCGCGATCCTCGCTGCCCTGGCGCTCGCGACGGGCGCCGTCGCTTGCGGCTCCGACGACGACAACGGCGGCTCCAACGGCTCCGACGCCAGCGCGCAAGAGCCGCTGAGCAAGGACGCCTACCTGAAGCAGGTGAACGCGGCGCAGACGCAGTTCGCCAACGACGCCGCCAAGCTCAACCTCGCCAACCCATCGTCGGCGAAGGACTTCGGCAACTCGCTCGGCAGCCTTAACGATCTGATCGACACGCTGCGCAAACGGCTCGACGACATCGTGCCGCCCGAGGAGGTCACGGCCGAGCAGGACGCGCTGGTCAAGCAACTGACCACCTACGGCACCGTGATCAAACAGCAGAAGGGCGCGCTGACGTCAGGCGACGCGCAGAAGGCCGCGGCGGCCGCTCAGAAGGTCGGCAAGGCGTCGACCACCTTCTCGCAGGAGTTCGACGCGACGATCAAGCAAATCAACGACAACCTCGGGCTGGAGACCAGCACCACGCCGAGCCAGTAGCGGCGGGCTCAGGCGGACTCGGCGGCGGGCTGCTCCGGCTCGTCGTCGGCCGCCGCCTCCGTGACGAGCGTCGGGGCGAGCCCCTTCTCGATCGTCTCCTTGGTCACCACGCACTTCTTGACGTCGCGCCGCGACGGCAGCTCGAACTGGACGTCGAGCAGCGTCTCCTCGAGGATCGAACGCAAGCCGCGCGCACCGGTCTCGCGGTCGAGCGCCTTGTTTGCAATCGAGGCGAGCGAGTCGTCGGCGAAGACGAGCTCGATGCCGTCGAACTCGAAGAAGCGCTTGAACTGCTTGACGAGCGCGTGACGCGGCTCGGTCAGGATCGTGATCAGGTCGTCGCGCGATAGCTGGTGGATCACCGAGATCACGGGCAGCCTGCCGATGAACTCCGGGATCAGCCCGTACTCGACGAGATCCTCGGGCAGCACCTGCTCGAAGGCGTCGCCGGCGTCGCGCTCGTGCTTCGAGCTAACCTCGGCGCCGAAGCCGACCCCCTTCTGACCGACGCGCCGCTCGATCACCTTGTCGAGGTCGGCGAACGCGCCGCCGCAGATGAAGAGGATGTTGGTCGTGTCGATCGTCAGGAACTCTTGGTGCGGATGCTTGCGCCCGCCCTGTGGCGGCACCGACGCCACGGTTCCCTCGAGGATCTTCAGCAGCGCCTGCTGGACGCCCTCGCCCGACACGTCACGGGTGATCGACGGATTGTCCGCCTTGCGGGCGATCTTGTCGACCTCGTCGATGTAGATGATCCCCGTCTCGGCCTTCTTGACGTCGAAGTCGGCCGCCTGGATCAGCTTCAGCAGGATGTTCTCGACGTCCTCGCCGACATAGCCGGCCTCGGTCAGGGCGGTCGCGTCGGCGATCGCGAACGGGACGTTGAGAATCCGCGCCAGCGTCTGGGCGAGCAGCGTCTTGCCACAGCCGGTCGGCCCGAGCAGCAGGATGTTCGACTTCTCGAGCTCGAGCTCCTGATCGCCCTCGGCCTGCATCATCTGGACGCGCTTGTAGTGGTTGTAGACCGCCACGCTCAGCGCGCGCTTGGCCGGCTCCTGGCCGACGACGTACTCCTGCAGGACCGAGTTGATCTCGATCGGCTTCGGCAGGTTCTCGAGGTCGAAGGTCGTGCCTCCGGTCAGCTCCTCGTCGATGATCTCGTTACAGAGATCGATGCACTCGTCGCAGATGTAGACGCCGGGACCGGCGATCAGCTTCTTGACCTGGCGCTGCGACTTCCCGCAGAAGCTGCAGAGAAGCTGCTCGTTGGAGTCTGTCGGCCGTGCCATCTCGCTCCTCCCTCAGCCAAGGGCGAGCCCGATCACTTGACGGGCTCGACCACCTTGTCTATGAGGTTGTACTCCTTTGCCTCCTCGGCGGTCATGAAGTAGTCGCGCTCGGTGTCGCGTGAGACCTTCTCGAGCGGCTGCCCGGTGTGGTCGGCGAGGATCTCGTCGAGTCGCTTGCGCGTGTCGATGATCTCCTTGGCGTGGATCTCGATGTCCGACGCCTGGCCCTGGAAGCTCGACGAGACCTGGTGGATCAGGATCTTCGAGTTCGGCAGGCTCATCCGCTTGCCCGCGGCGCCGCCGGACAGCAGCAGCGCGCCCATCGACATCGCGATACCGACGCAGATCGTCTGCACGTCGGGCTTGATGTACTGCATCGTGTCGTAGATCGCGAGACCCGCGTAGACGGAGCCACCCGGCGAGTTGATGTACAGCGAGATGTCCTTGTCGGGGTCCTCAGC
>CAMLNW010000068.1 GCA_946481495.1 uncultured Actinomycetes bacterium | reverse complement strand
CGACGATCACGAGCGGCCCGAGCGGCACCGTCAGCGCGACCACGGCCACCTTCGCGTTTACCGGTACCGAGGCGGGCTCGACGTTCGAGTGCCGCCTGGACACGCCGGCCGGCAACGGCACGTTCGCGGCGTGCACCTCGCCCGCGAGCAGCTTGAGCAGCTCAAGGCGGCGGTGATCGCCCAGCAGCTCCAGCAGGACGGAAACCTGAAGGTCGACCCGACCCAGCAGGGCGGAGCACCGCAACAGGGCAAGGGCGGCGGCCAGCAAAAGCAGCAGCAGGGAGGCGGCCAGTGAACTTCCACATCAGCGACGAGGAGATCGACGCCGAGACCCAGGTGATCGAGCTCGGCGGCGAGATCGACCTCTACACCGCGCCTGAGTTCAAGGAGCGCATGGTCGCCCTGATCGAGGACGGCAAGAAACGGATCGTCGTCGACCTCTCGGCCGCCACCGGCGTCCTCGTCGGCGGCGTCAAGCGACTGCGCCCCACTGGCGGCACGCTCGCCCTGGTCTGCACCGACCAGAACATCACCAAGATCTTCGAGATCACGGGCCTCGACCGGGTCTTCCCGATCCACGCCTCCCGCGACGAGGCCCTCGCCGCCGTCGCCGCGCAGTCCTAGCCCGACCGCCTACAATGTCCAACCGGCTCCCACCGGAGCCCTCCAGGGCCGTTAGCTCAGTTGGTAGAGCAGGAGACTCTTAATCTCAAGGTCGTAGGTTCGAACCCTACACGGCCCATCTCCCGCGCCAGGAACGCGCCTGGCGGCGTCATCGGGAGCCTCGCGTACGGAGTACGCATCGGCCCCCTCTTCTTGCCAGCCACGCTCCTGCCTGCGGGAGAGGCGTGGACTAGGGATCGGTTTGCCGCGGCCGGTCAGCGGCCACGTCTGGACCGTCAGCGCGGCCCGGTTTGATACGCCAAGTACCGACTCCCCGACGGCCGCCAGGTCCCGAAGAAGCTTGGCCCGGCGTGGACGAAGCGCGGCCGACCGAGGCCGGCTACTTCACGAGACGACCGCGCAGGCGTGGCTGGACTCGACGCCGAGGCACGACGCGGCGAGCTGGCCGGGATGGTGCGGACGGGCGCGTCGTTCGAGGACGCCGCCGCCGAGTGGCTGCGCTACTGCGAGCATGAGCGCGCCGTGAAGCCCGGCACCCTTGCCGGCTACAAGAGCATCGTCAGCGTCCTGAACGCCGAGTTCGGCGGCAGCGCCATCGAGAGCTTCACGCCGGAGTTCTTCGAGCGCTGGAAGGGCGGCTTCGCGGAGAAGCGCAAGCTGTCCAACCGAGGGATTCAGCGCTACCTCGTCGCCCTCCATTCGATCTTCAAGCGGGCGATGAAGGCCTACGGCCTCCCACGCAACCCGCTCGCCACCGTCGAGCGCCCCCGTGTGGCCCGCAGCGCCGGCATAGACGTCTTCAGTCGCGAGGAGGTCATGGCGCTCGTCAGGGCCGCCCAGGACGGCGTCCTGTACCTCACCGCCGCCTTCACCGGCCTGCGTCTCGGAGAGCTGCTTGGCCTGCGCTGGGAGGACGTGGACTTCGACGCCGCCACGATTCGTGTGCGCCGCAACTGGACCGACGGCCGCGAGGGAACGCCCAAGAGTGGCCGTGATCGTGCGGTCCCGATGATGGACGACGTTGCCCAGGCCCTCGCCCGCCTCGGCCAGCGCGACCACGACACGACCGACCGGGATCTCGTCTTCTGCGACCAGCTCGGCCGTCACCTCGGCTACAAGACGCTGCGCGCCCGCTACAAGAAGGCGCTCGCCAAGGCCGACCTCCGCCAACTGCGCTTCCACGACCTCCGCCACACCTTCGGCACCCACGCCATCCGCGCCGCCGATCCCCGCGAGGTCATGGAGTGGATGGGCCACGCCGATATCCAGACGACCCAGAAGTACCTCGCCTACAAGCCGCGCCGGGACGCGGCCAAGCGACTCGCCGCCGCCTTCGACGACACGCCGGCCCAGGCCGCCGCCGAGGCGTAGCCCCCTCACGGTCGCGCCGCGCGCCGCTGGTCGACGACCCATTGCTCGAGGTCCGACCGAAGGAACCGAACGTGCCGCCCGATCTTCAGGTGCGGGACCCGGCCCGTCCGCACCGCCTCATAGATCCAGCTCGGGCGAACCGCGAGCAGCGCCGCCGCTGCCTGCGCGTCGAGCAGCGGCTCGGATAGCGGCGACGGCGGAAGGGCGCCGGCCGTGTTCGTGGCGGTGTCGGCTCCTGGTGGCATCGGTGTCTGAGAAGACGCCATGCCGGCCGATCTGTCGCCTCGGACGGGCTGGCTCGCGCGGGCGAGGGCGGGCGGCTTCAGCTGCGCTCCCACCCGCTCCACTCTCCCCAGCTTCCGTCCCAACGCTCCCTCCGCTCGCCCACCTCCCCGCTTCCACCGACCCCCTCCAACCACACTCGCTCTCGCCCCTCTCACCGACCTCCCAAAACACCCCTCCAAACCGCCCCCTATCCATCAGCCCTCCAACGGACCACACACTGAGCGGAATCCTGCCGGCCGTCCGCGAGCCCGATTTCGGCCGCGCCAACGGCCGGATCTGCCGGCCTCGGGACTGGCCCCGGATGCCCCCGACGGGCTAGCGTGAGTCGGTAATGATCTGGTGGACGCGCTGGTGCGAGACGCCGCTGATCCGGGCGATCTCCCGCGAGGTCATCCCGGCCTTGTTGGCGCGCTTGATCGCCTTGTCTCGCTCGCGCCGTACGCGGTCGCGGTCAACGTCGAGCTTGTCCATCTGGGCGCTCAGCTCGGCAAGTCGGTTGCGTAGCGCCTGGTCGTCGCGAGCCACCGCACAGTCCTAGCTGTCTAACGACTAGACATGATCGCGTCTAGCCACTAGACTCGCCGCGTTATGCCAGCGGACCAGTCGCGTCGCCGACGCACCGACCTCCTCACGCCTACCCGACTCCCGCCGACCGCACGGGCGGCGCTCGACCTCGTTATCGCCGAGCCGGGAATCTCAATCGCCGATCTCGGCGAGCGCCTAGGCAGGACCGGCCCGCACCTGGGAGATCATCAACATCCTTGAGTACCAGCGCGTCCACCGCCGCCGCGACTTCGCAGCCGAGCGCGCGCAGCGAGCGGCTAGCCGGAAATGACCTGATGCACGCGCTGGTGGGACACCCCCGCCAACCGCGCGATCTCCCGCACCGTCAGCCCAGCCTCATGCGCCGCCCGGATCGCATCGTCGCGCTCCTGGCGCAGACGCTCCCGGTCGGAGTCCACCCCACCGATCTTCTCGCTCAACTCGACGAGCCTGGCCCGAATTGCCTGATCGTCTCCCGCCATCGCGACGGGTAATAGCTGGCAAGCGACTAGACGTGACTAGTCGCTAGACGTGCGCAAGTGGCAAGCGGTACGCCTCCCTGACTCTGCCTCGGACTAACAAGCAAGCGGCCGGAGCCGGGGCTGCCACATCTTGAAGATGGCATCTTCCGGGAGCCGACGCCGTCCCTCGGAAACCAGCGGGAAGTCGGCCGGCATCGGGATACAGCGGGTGCTGCTTGCTGCCGGCTTCTGAAAATCAAGATGCCAAGCCGTTAGCTGATATGTCGCGGGCGCGATGTGGGCAGCTTGCCTGACGATGAAAGCGGCTAGCAAAACGGGCGTAGACGATTGCCCCTTCGCGAGTCGTACGAACTCAGCGACATGACCGCGAACGGTGATGCCCGATTTCGGATCGTGCAGACGGTCTGGTTCGTTGTAGCCCTTCCGAACTACTCGTTCCCAGTAGCCCGGCCGCTTGGCAAACCTAAGCCTTGGAGGGGTCGTTATGAGGCCGGACAACTTGTACGCGGACGCGGCGTCGTCCCATACGAGCGCGACCGGGGTGGCTTGGCGCTCGTTCATGTAGATCGACCAGTACGCGCCGACAAGCTCCGCCCTTCCGTTGTGATCGAGGTCCCGGACGGCTAACAGCTCAAACAGATAGGCGAGTCCTCGATTCGGCTTTGGCCGAAAGCGGAAGCGCAACACGAGCTCGTGGTCCTCAACGTCGTAGATACGTATCTCGTCGGATGCTCGTACGAACTTGCCGTTTGACCCGGTGGCCCAGGGTGTGCCATCACGCCTAAGAGCAAGGAGGTACGACGCCTGGCCCGTGCCGTGGAGATCGACGCGCTGATTCGCGACTGTCCGCAGCGACTGTGCCGCCGCTTCTTGCCGGACATCGGCGAGCTGAACTGAGATGGGCGGCGGATCGCCGAATACGGCATCCCATAGCGGGCCAGAGAACTGGGTGACCGCAACAGCGATGAATGCCGCCCACGCGAGCGCCCAAGTACGTCGGGCAAAGCCAAGTATTCGCTGCAGGGCGCCGCGTGCTGGTCCCGGTTCTTGAACAGTCACCCGGTGAGCTTAGGTAGCTACATAAGGGAATGCTCGCCCGGAATGTGTGTCCGGACACGGCCGTACCCTTCCGCCCCGCCATGAGCCTAGTAGCCGACAGCGCATCAGCGGCCCAGTGGGTCGAGGCAATCGCGACAGTCTTTGCTGCAGTAGGGACGATTGGTGCGGTGTGGGTCGCTCTATGGCAGGTTGGCCGACAACACAGGCGCCGTCTCGAGGTCACTTGCCGTTGGGCTTTTATCGGCGGTAGTGCCCGCGGTCAGATGCTCGCATTGCACGCCACGAATAGCGGGTTCCGGCCGGTGAAGATAGTGATGGCACACCTGATGACGGACGATGGCCACCAGGTGTTCGCACGGTTCGATCCCCACAGCTCGTCGCTTCCCAGCGTCGTGCAAGATGGAGAGTCAGTGGAGATCTACTGGGCGGAAAGCGACCTCGATCAGATCAAAAACAATGAGCAGTTCGACCGATACGAGTACGCATTCTTCGTTGATGCTCAGGGAGACACCTACGAAGCGGCTTACCCGGGGATGCGCCGCCGCCGCATCGGTAGGCAGCGCAACTACGTGCCAATAGGCGAGAGTGGTGTGTTCGGGCGCCTGCGGGAATCCATTCGGGGCAGCTAGGGGTATGTCTAGGGTGGGCCAGGGGAGACGGCAGCCGATCCCCAAGTTACGGTTGAGCGCTTGATTGCTGCCGGAGAAGTCAGCGGCGAGACGGCCGCATGGATAGCGGTGGTCGGAGCTACTCTCGGTGCCCTGATAGGAGCTACCGCAGGCGGCTTTGTCGACTTCACGCTGGAGAGACTTCGGGAGGGCCGAGACGCGAAGGTCGGCGCTCGGCTTGTGAGACTCGACCTCGCGCTAGCGGCGGGTCAGATCAAGGACGCGGAGGGTACGGGCCAGTGGTGGGTGTTCTTCGACACGACAATGGAGGGTTGGGCGGCTCACCGTGCGTCGCTCGCAGCGCGACTCTCTGACAGCGACTTCGAAGCGGTTACGCAGTCGGTTGCCGAGCTGGAGCGATTCGGCGCGGACATGAAGCAAGCTCCGCTTGAGCCTGGAGCGAGCTTCCGCACCCTTTCCCCTACCTCGGTTGCTGCTCTCAACACAATGCGACGTAATGCCACTCTCGCGTACAACGCTCTGGCGAAACTTGCGAAGGGCGACCAGAGTGCAGAGTTACTGCACGATGGTGGGGCTAGCGCCACGTGAATGTTGATGGGCTGGGTCGTAGACCCATCGCGACCGCTGGCGCGGGATCTTAGCTTCGAGCCCTTCGCGCCCGTCTCGCGATCTCGGAGCGCAGCCGGCGGCCTCCTTGCCAGCCACGCTCCGAGCCTCGCGAGGGCAGGACCTAGTAGCGGTAACGGACCCGGAACAGCGGGTCGTTCTGCCAGAACCAGCTCATCGCCGGGCGATTGGCGAGCGTGGCGTCTGTACGTGGCAGCGCCGAACCCGGGTTATTCGGGTCCGTGAGTGCCTCGGCACTGACGACCTGGGTACTACGCGGCAACAATGCGATGACGCCGATCGAGCCGCCCGTCTGGATCACAAACGACGGGAGTGGCCCGATGACCGAGAACTCGAACTCTCGATCGGCCACCTTGTCGGCGGCGATCGAGTAGAACAGCCGCAGCCTCCGCTGACCGGGCTTGACCTCCACGATTGTCGAGGACAAGCTTTTCGCGGCGCGGCCGACGGCCGTTGCGACAGCCCGCTGCTCCTTCTTGCTGGCCCCGTCGCCGAGCTTCTCGAGCCGGTCTACGACCTGCTGGTCATAGACCGATCTCTCGACCTCGTCGAAGGTGAACACCTGCGCTCCCCGGATGGGAGCGTCGGTGTAGCGCAGCAACGGCTCTTGCTGCGCCTCGGATGCCAGCGGCAAGATCAGCGTTGCTGGCTCAGAGGTGTCGATGTCGCCGACGAGGTCCAGGCCGACCGTGACGAACACGTCGTCCTGGGAATGGCTGCCGTCGCCACGCGAGACGACGTCGATCGTCGTATCGATGTTTCGGACGGGGATGTTGTTCAAAGGCTCGAAGGCCATTGCGATAGAACTCCGTTCTCCGCCGAGAGGCGGGGTGGGGTGGCTTCTGAGTGGTTGCTGCTCCGACACCCTGGCGACCGGCCGCTGCGCAAACAGCGGCCGGTCGCCCTCTATTTCCCTTTGCGCCCTTTCGGGGCGACCTGAGACAAGGCGCTACCAGCTGCCTGCTTAGAGGCGCGGCTGGTGCGACCGTCTCGGAGGACTTTGCTCGCCGCCTTTGCGGCTCGTGGGGACGTCTTACGTGACTTTGCCATGGGGACTCCTTGGCTCTGGGACGGCTCGCGGGCCTATTCCGGAGGAACGGTAGGGGACCCGCTTCAGATTGTCAAGCACTCTGCTGACGCTCATGAAGCACTGCGGGTCGCTTGACGAAGCGAGCGTTAGGTGCGACCCTTGACCTATGCCCCCCCCGGAGAAGGACCGACTAGGCGACCGGCTTCGTGCGTCACGCACTGATCGCGGCCTGAGCTTGCGCGAGGTGGAGCGCCGATCGGGCATCAACAACGGCTATCTCTCGCAGCTTGAGCGCAACGAGATCGCAAATCCGACGCCCTCGGTACTTCAGAAGGTGGCGATCGCGTACGAGGAGCCCTTCGGTGTCCTTATGCGGTGGGCCGGCTACATAGAGGACGATCCTAACGGGGTCTCTCCTAATGCCAAGCGAGCCCTAGACACACTTGGTGATGACTTCACCGATCAAGAGCTCCAGGCATTGCGGGCGGTGCTTGATGCCATCCGGGCTAAGAATCGGGCTACGTTTGCACCTCACAGAACAGACCTCGTTCTAGAGGCGGACGACCACTTGCGGTTGCGTCAACACGCGGTCGCCGTATTACGTGAGATTGATGCAATCAATTCCTCGAGCCGCGTAGATATGGACGATGTATTTTTGGTGTCGCGACTGGTGAAGGTGGGGGCTATTGAGCTCACGCTCGAAGAGAAGAAACGACTGCGACTACGCTTTAAGGATCTCGTTGATTGGGCCCTTGATGCGCTCCAAGGCGTAGTCCATCTGGACCGTGGCGAAGGTGGAGAGGTCTATCTAAATCCTGCTCTTGATCAGTGGGAGCGCCGGAAGCGATTCGTCATGGGCCATGAGGCGGCGCACGCCATTCTGGATGACCATCGGGTGACCTTTGCACACCTAGACGATAAGACGCGCCTGAGGCCTGACTTTGCCGATCGCCTTGAGCGTCAAGCCAATCAATTTTCTATCGAGCTGCTTGCAAAGGGGGATCGATTGCGGGAAGAGTTCGACGATTCTGCACCGAGCATGAGCGCAATCGATCGCCTCAGCAGCGAGTTCGGTATCTCCCTTGAGGCAGCGGCTAGGCGTCTCGCTGAGGAGAGTCAGCAACCGTGTGCCGTTGCCATTGCTTACTGGGCTAGGCGAGGGGCGGGTGACCTTTTAGTTGACCACCACAAGCTTTGGTGTTCGCGAAGCTTTGAGGAGCGCCTTGGCTGGAAAACCGGGAGCAGCATGCCGAGGGAGGCGATCAAATCCGCGTTGCGTTTAGCGGGAGCGGGGGGGACATCCCCTCTGATGTCTGAGCCCGATCGAGATGGTCGTTTGACTAACGTGCATGTCGAGGGAATGAATACACGGTTCGCCGCGATGGTTCTCCTGTCTTGCGATCCGCGTTCTCGCATGAATCTCCGACGAGCGAATCCCTTCTTGCGCGTTCGATCGGCTTGAGCCTTGGTTAGGCACCCGGCTTCCGCCCTGAACCAGACAGCATCCGCCCGTCACGGCTCGAAGCTGTTGAGCGCGAGCTTGGCGTTGGGGCCCAGCTGAGTACGGCTCAAGCTCGGAGCGACGGAAAGGCCAGTATGTGCTCCTCCTCGGTTAGGCCTCGAACTCGCCAGTTCGTGAGAGGCCGCCAGCGCGCACTGCGGAGCTTCCACATGTAGCGCGTCTTCGTGATCAAAACGGGCCAGAAGCCGTTGCGCCCGCTCGCTCGTTTGCTGCGACCACGCTCAACTGCGCCACTGAGCTCCCACAGATTGCGGCTTCGAGTCGTCTGCGACGGCTAGCATGCGACCTATGGCGCACGTCCATCCGCTCAGAGTCGTACTGGACGACGACCACGATGCTCGGCTGACGCGCATGGCTGAGCGGATCGCGGTCGATCGCGATGACCTTGCCGGGTCGCTGTTGGCCAGCGTGCTCGACGGGGCCGAGACCGATGGGGCGGAGCTGACGAGCGTGTTAGACGCCGTTCCTGGTGCCTGGGAGCGCGCAGAGCTGGGTCGTGCCCAGGGTGCAGCCGGGCAGACCACGCCGCTCGACCAGCTCTGAGGTAGCAGTGGCGGCCGTTGAGCTGAGCGCGGCGGCGCTGCAAGATCTCGATGACCTGATCAAAAGCCGTTCATTGCCCGCAGATGCTCGCGAGCGCGTCAAGCGACGCCTGGAGGTGCTCGAAGCGTTCCCGCGCATCGGCCGTCGCTTAGAGGGTCGCTGGCACAGCTATCGCGTCCTGCTCGGGCCGTGGCGGTGGATGCTGTTCGTCTACCTCGTTCTCGACGAGGAGGATCGCGTCCTGATCGCCACGGTGCAGGACGCGCGGACTGCTGACGCTGCTACCTCTGAGTAGGCGAGGACGTGTCCCGAACCGTGTCCCCAACTCGGCAGATATGACCCGGCTGGACTGGACTCAGATGGCCGTACCTGAGCCAAGCTAGGCCAGCTTCGGGTCGCTCGGCTCAACTCTTAATCTCAAGGTCGTAGGTTCGATCCCTACACGGCCCATCTCGCTCCGAGCCTCGCGAGAGGCGTGGGCAGGGCCTTCAGTCGGCGATGCGGCGGCGCACCCACGCGAGCACTTCCGCGTGCTCGACCTCGCCGGCGGCTATCCGCTCGATCATCGACGCATCGACTTCGGTGTCCTGGGGTCCCCAGGTGGAGCCGTTGGCGTGGAGGAAGCGGGCGATGAGCAGAAATGCCGCTCGTTTGTTGGCGTCGGGCAGCGGATGGTTCTGGACCAGATGCTGCATGAGGACGGCTGCTTGCTCGATGAGCGTGGGGTAGGCGTCTTCTCCACCGAACGAAGCGAACGGTGCGTGAAGAGCTGATTCGGCTAGCCCGATACGTGGAAGGGCGAACACGGCCTTCTTGTTCGTCCCAAGCAGATACGCGGCGAGGTCTGCGTAGTCCTCGAGGGACGGGGTCCAGCGCTTCGGCACGCTGACCTACTGTGCCAAGCGATCGAACGTCTCGCGGTGCTCCTCGACGAATCGCTCCGCGAACGCGGTGTTCTGGGCGCTGCGCACGCTTGTTGAGCCGGCAAGTCGGGCGCCCAGCGCTCGAACGGCCTCGTCATCGAGCGAGTAGCGCGTGCGCAGATCGTCGGCGACCTCGCGAACGAATTCGTTGGTGATGTCCTTGGCACCCACACGGCAAGTGTAGGCGCGCCGTCCGCTGGGATCGACTGGCGGGCTTGAGCGGGTCGCTTGCTAGCTATTCAGCCTGGAGTCTCGCGGGTGGTTCGTCCAGACCTGAGCGTGTCCCCAACTCGGCAGATATGACCGGGGCTCAGGAGGCGGTTGTGGCGGTTGTGGCCCGCTGGATGGTCCGAAAGAGGCGATTGGCGTACACGTCGTTCGGCTCGGGCGCGTGGTCCATCCCGCTGCCGCTGAAGTCGATGCGCGTCAGCGCCTGCCCGTCGGTGTCCGTGAGGAGGATTCGCTGTGTGTGCGGACTGGAAGGCTCGATTCGAACCGAGCCAACGCGCGAATAGGGGATCAGGTTGTTGACCTCGATGCGCTTCTTGAACACTCCGCGCAGCGAGGCATTGAAGATGCCTGGCTTGCAGATTGCCCAGAGCCCTAAGTCATGTGTAACCGCGAGCACGTCTGAGAGCTCGAGCCCGTGCTGTTCCAAGCCGGCCTTCAGGACGGCGGGATATCTGTCGCTCTTGCTGTCGTATGCATCGAAGTTCGACTCATCGAAAAGTTTGAAGACGGTGAGATCTAGGGACATTGGATTACCGTATCGAAGTGTTTCGCTAGCGCCCTAGCGGTTCCCGCTGCGTCGGTGTCTCCGGCGCCCTGATGTAGGGCTGCTCGGAGTCCTGGGCGGTGGCTTCCTCGTGGTAGACGGACTCGGCGTTGACGGCCCAGATGTCGTGGTTGGTTCCAAGGAGGAGGTTGTCGACGGCGCGCATGGCGGTGAGCATGGAGTGGTCTGAGTTGTTGTAGCGGTGGAGGCCGTTGCGGCCGACCTGCTGGAGGTTGGAGATGCCGGCGAGCCAGGACTTGATCGTGTCGACGCGATCGGAGTACTCGAGGTCGTACATCGGGTAGGCCTTGGGAACGCGGGTGGCGAAGCCGAACTGGAGCGCTTCTGACTTGGCGAGGCCGAGCTGCTCGAGCTCGCGCATCGCGAGGGCGACGAGGTCGTCGTCGGCCATCTCCCAGAGCTCGTCGCCGGCGAAGCAGAAGTACTCCATGCCGATGCAGGCCTTGGTCGGGTCGGGAACCATCCAGGGGCTCCAGGAGCGGAAGTTCTGGATCCGGCCGACCTCGACGTCGGGCTCGTGGATGTAGATCCAGTTGTCGGGGAACAGGTCCTCACCATCGAGTACCAGTGACACGGTGAGAAAGTCGCGATAGCGCAAGCCTTGGGCGGCGGTGCGCACGTCGGCGGGAGCCGCGGGCTCGGTCAGGCCGACCATGTTGCGCAGCGGCAGCGACGAGATGACGTAGGGCGACTCGTAGTCGACACCGCCGGCCGTCACCCGCGCCACGCGGCCGTCCTCGACGTGCAGTGCCTCGACCGGCGTCTCCAACAGCACCTGTCCGCCGAGCCGGCGGATGTCGTCGGTCATCGTCTCCCACATCTGGCCGGGGCCGTAGCGGGGATAGTGGAACTCGCCGATCAGGCTCTTGATCTCGTTGCCCTTGTTGCCGAAGAACGCCGACCTCGCGGCCGAGGTGAACGACAGCCCCTTGATCCGCTGTGCCGCGAACTCCGCACGGATCTCCGACACCGGCACGCCCCAGAGCTTCTCGTTGTAGCTCTTGAAGAAGTTCTCGTAGAGGCGCTTGCCAAAGCGGTTGGTGACCCACTCCTCGAGCGAGCGCTCCTCACC
>CAMLNW010000067.1 GCA_946481495.1 uncultured Actinomycetes bacterium | reverse complement strand
AAAAGCGATCTCATCCCAGCCCTTGCCGACGGGGAAGCCGCCATCGTCGAAATACAAGATGTGGTGCTGCTTGTCCCACGCCTTCTCCCACGAGCCACCACGGAGTGCCTGGCGGGGAATCCACTGCTTCATCGTCGGGATGAGCGAGGAGATCATCTGCCGCTCTGACGGGCAGAGGATGCGCCCCATCGTCGGCATCCCGTGGCTGACGATCTTGAACTCGCGCAGCCGCGCCGGGATCAGGTCATCGGGAAGGTGTTGGAGGTAGCACTTGACGACCAGCGTCGCCGTCTTGCCAAAGCGGTTCCCAGCGAACGCGGCCTGGATCGGAGTTGACGCCGCCATGAAGCGACGCTGCTTCGGGCGGGGCTTGCACAACGGCTCACCGCACGACTCCTCGCAGACATGGAAGCGATGCAACGGATTCTCAGCGTGCGTTCGCTGAAGCTGAGCCAGAAGACGGTCCCCCTCGGCCCTCGCCTCAGCAGACAGCCCAGAAGGCGCAACGACCTCTACCGGCATCGCACACCTCCGGGGGTCACGATCAGTGGGTTGAAATTTCGGAAGCGGGCTCTAAATAGGAATCGGGGGCCGCCGAGATTCGACCCCTCCCCCGCCCCCGTAGGGGTGCCTGGATCGGCTTCGACCTACGAACCCAGGGAGAGGGCGGTTTGCGTCTCTCGCGCCTTCACGCACGCGCTGAGCGACGTGAAAGGAACAGAACGCGGAACATCGCCGGCCTGCACCACATGGAATGCGGGATGTACCTCGGCCGCACGGGACGGAGGTCAGACGTTCTGACCGTCAGAAGCGCAGTAGCTCTGCCGCTGCCGAAGGCGACAGATAGTTAGGTGCGCGCACGATCCGCGAACGCAGAGCGCGGCAAGACGCTAGCCCGACTAGGCTTCACCAGCCCACGCGGTTAGGGTACAACGAGCAGTGCGTTGTGCGGCATTCGCTCATCCACGACGGTGGGCAGGCCCACAAGTGAACGCTGCGCACGTCGTGTCAGCCCTAGCGCTGCCAGCCGTACCGACTCGCAGCGCCCTCGACGCACACCATCGGTGCCTATCGTCCATTCCTCTGTGTGGAGGAAGCCGTCCTCTACGTAGGACGCGAACTTGTGGGCTGGACCAGCGACGGTAACCATCAGCTACACCGATGGTGCGTCTGCCTGGTCAACGTCTCATCCATGAACTGATCGGCGTACGTGTTGTAGCCACGCATGCGGCCCGTGGTGGCTCTCGTCGCCTCTACGTAGCAGTCGAAGCCCTCGGGTGTGTCGGCTGGGTTCAGCAGATGGAGGATGCGATAGCGGGTGTCGCCATCGATGCTCTCGAAGCGGTCGCCTGGCTTCAGGGCTACAGCGAGCGCGCTCATGCCAGCCTCCAGCTCTTGCCGTCGCGCAGGTACAGCGCACCATCGAGACGCACGCCCTCGACGTAGGGAGAGGGCGGCGCTGCCAGCATCGGGCCTCTTGGATCGTGGAGGACTTTGGAGCGGCGTAGCTTTACGGGGAAGCGCTCCAAGCCCAAGGCGACCACGTAGGCGTGCGTCAGGTAGAGCCAGCGTGGACCCTTCATGGGGCCACCTCGCAGCTCGGACACGTCTTCACGCCCTCCAGTGCATAGGGCTGGCCGCAGCCGGCGCACTCGAACTGCGCATCCTTGACGGTGACCAGTGGCGAGTGCTTCCGCTCGCGGTCCATCACGCCCTTGTGCCAGGCCGTCAGGGCGCGCTCGGCCTGCGCCGCGAACATCATGAGGTCGCGGGTCAGGCTTGCCTTGAAAGCGTCTAGCGGCTCGTCTTGGGGCTCGACACGCAGACCGAACGAGAGGTCAAACGGCTTACCGGCGTGGCCCAATCCGTAGGCGCGTGCCTGGTCGGGGTCTAGGCCGTCGAGGGGCTGAATGATCTCGGCGCTCACGAGTTCGCCTCGACTGTTTGCAAGTAGTCAGCAAAGCCCCGCGCTCGACGGCGAATACTCTCGGCTAGCCTCGCCTCCTCGCTAGCGGAGGTGCAGAAGTCCGTCAGCGCGGGATCGTCGCCGTTGAGCATCTGGCTCGGACTGCGCAGCGGATCGTGTGCTGCCTTCGGTGCCTCAGCCCCAGCCAAGGCCAGGGCGCGCGCAGCACGCTCAATGGCGGCTGCGGCGGTCTCCAACTCGATCTTCGCCCTCTCGATATGTGCCTTCACGTGTTCTCGCCTCCTGCGTCGTTTGCAAGCGCCTCGCCTACGCGCTCCTCTAGTTGCTCAACCTCGATCTCGCCGGCCACGTACGCCTCCTGAGCGTCCTCAATGACTTCCTCAGCGCTGCCCTCGACCGTCTCGGGGCCCTCAACGCGGATCTCGTAGCCCAGCTGCTTCAGGCGGGCGTAGATGTCCGCGGGCTCCGAAGCCGAAGTGATGTGGTTCGGCTTGCCGCGCAGGACCAGCGCCTTGTCCGTAGCGCTCGCACGCGCCGCGCTCAGGCTCTTGAGCGCGATGGCGGCGTCCTTGCCGTCCATCTTTGGCAGCTCGGCCGTGACGCGATCTACGGCGTCGTGCTCGGCCAAGGCGATCTTGACCGCCAAGTCCTCCATCTCCGACGCAATTGCCGCATGAAGCTTCGGGGCGATATCGGCACGGATCTGCTCGTAGCGATCCCGGTGGGTCTTGGACACCCACTCGCTAATCGTGCGCTCCGGGATGTCGAGACCGAACTCGGCGTTCAACGCCTGGCTCGTCTCACCCGCAGAAGCGCAAATCGCACGGCATTGCAGCGCGCGCTCTACGTCCTGATCGGAGTACTTCGACACGCTAGAAACCCAGCGCCTCGCGGGCCTTCGGGGTCAGCTTGAAAGCGAGGCTTTCGGCTATCTCGTCCTGCTGATTCTCGAAATACTCCTGAGCGACGTGAGGCCGCTCCCGACGCGGATAGTGCGTCGGATTCTCAAGAAACTCCAGCGGTCGTCTGCGCTTCATGTGCTCTCGCCTCCTGGCAGGGGTACTCCCGAGCGCAGCCCACTTGAGCGGGGGCGTGTAGTGGCGCGCTCGGGAGTGTTGGACGGCCGAAACTCGCCTCGGCCGAAAGATCAGCGAGCGGCTAAGGACCAGTGGCCCTCGCCGCTCGCGTTGCCTGCCGTCACCGACAGCGCGCCCGGGGCGGTTCCGCATCCGGGTTGTTCCGCCACGTCGCCGCGCATGTCGCGGCCCGCCCTGCGGAAGTTCAAAAGTTCTGACGTGTCAGAATGCTGCCGGCGAAGGGCGTAGACGGGCTACACCCGAAGTGCCAAAGGGACCGCGCTTGTAGCGGAGCCTGGCGGGGTGGCCAGCAGCTCCACGAAGGTAGACCGCGCGGCGGACGGATGCTTACGAATCGTGCGTGGCTAACTCGGAGAGCGGGACTGGAACGCCTACCGCCGCCATGCAGTTCCGGCAGATGTAGACGCCTGGTGTATGGAGCGCACGGGGGCTGACGACGTGCCTGCCGAGCGAGCAGGGGTGCGGCGGAGCGTTGCGAATCGCGTCGGCGGTCTTAAGCAACAGATCCGGCGTCAGCTCAACCGGGTCCGCATCGACCGCCGCATCCCAGAAGTTCATACCTCGGTCGCCTCCAAAATCGCGGCCGCCTTTCCCTCGGCGAGCATCCGATCCGCCCAGACCGCAGCCTCGACACGCGATCCTCGACCTACCGGCGGCCCATTCATCCAGACGTGCAACTCAACCAGTGCGTCGCGCGCGGCAGCGTTGACCTCTACGGCAAGCGCCTCGGCGAATGCGCTCACGCCTCGTCGTCCTTCCGCCTCACGATGGGCACGCGCCCTGACTTACCCTCCAGCGCGTCGAGCATCGGATTCGACTCATAAAGCCGTTGCTCCAACGCGCTGGGCGTGAAGGCCTCGCGCATGATGCGCTTTCGCTTCCGCAGTGACATCCGGCGGCGAATCTCGATCTGGGAGCGGTAGCGACCCAGCAGCACGCGCCAGAAGTCGCGTCTCCGCATCGGCACGGGATGGGCGACGAGCGGATCGTCGTCCTGGTCCTCGGTGCCGGGAATCGCGTATGGCTCGTCCGTCACGACGTGATCGCTCATGCAGCCATCCTCCCACGCTTCGCCGTCTTCGTCAGGTGCCAATCCCCACAGTGCGGGCACTCGTATTCCCGTTGCTCGTCGCGGCCCCTGCGCGCCGTGTTCGCCAACGCGATCTGGGCCTCCAACTTCCCGATCCAGCGGATCTTGCCGGTGTGGCGACAGCGTTTCTTGCGGCGGCGAGGGTTCATCGCCCCAGCCGCCACTCCGTACGCGGTATTGAGAACCTGACCGGGACGCCAGCAATCTCTCCGCTTCGCCCCTCAGCAGCGCTGCGCTTCTCAATCGCCCCGTCGGCGTCAAGCCGTCCCAGGACGGCGAGAACTCGTCGCGCATACGTGTGGTGCCACGGGGCGGTCCCGAGACCGAATGCCACCCTCGCAATCCACTGCGTGCGCAGCCACTCGCCGGAACGCATCGCATCTAGGACCAACTCTCGGTCGCTCATGTCGCCTCGACCTTCTCTCGAATCCGCTTCAGCTCGGCACGCACCGCGTCCAGGTCATCACCCACGTCGATCCCCTTCTTGGCGCCCTCCTGCGCAACGCGACGGATCATGTCCCGAAGCTGGCGCTGCTTGTGCCTGTGGCCGTCAGCGGCCTCAGCGGCGCGCTTGCGGGCGTCCGCCTCCTCCTTCCAATGGGGGCGAAGCTGTTCGGGTCGCACGACCTCCGACCTGTCAGAGGTCAGCGCCCGCTGGGGGTTGCGCGTGTAGCCGTGGCTGGAGTCGGCGGCGAGCATGTCCGCCTGCGCCCACGTCTCCGGCTCCAGCGTCACGACAAAGACCGCCTTGCGCTCTGGATGCTTCAAGCCCTTCTCGGCCGTCCAGCGAGCCAGGAGTTGGGCCGCGTCGTGGAAACCAGCCATCTTCGCCTGAGCGTTCGTCTCGTCGCCCAGCTTGCGGCGCTCGACGCTGACGATCTTCACGCGACCGACCGTCTCGCCCATCCTCCGGGGTTGAGACGCCCTCTTGCGCTGCCAGCCGAGATGGCGACCCACGGTCATGTACTGGACGCCATAGACCTGGCCGACACGGAAGCGGCATTCGGCGTCTAGGTCGCGCGGAGCGTGGACGTACCAGCGCGTGACCTCGCCGGCCGCAATGCGCGTTGCAAGGTCGCGGGGCGCTGTCAGCGGGACGCGAGCCCTGGACGGCGCATCGTGGACGCCATCGCGCAAACGCGAGAACCCGGCCATCAGGACGTCCCGCCAGGTCGAAAATGCTCCTCGAATGCTCCTCGAACCCGCCTAGACCCAGTAGGACTGAATAGGACTGAGTGACCAGCGCCCCGGTCTGAGCGACTGGCGAAACGGTCGGAATCCGCTTCAGCCCTGGACTGAGTAGGACTGAAGCGGACTGAGTGACCACGCGAGCGACCGGACTCGAACCGGCGACCTCCGGCGTGACAGGCCGGCGCTCTAACCAACTGAGCTACGCCCGCTGGGGGATCGCGAGGATAGCGGAGTCGCGTCTCTCGCCGGCACGTCCTGACCGCCGTCGCATGCGGTAACGGGGTGTTCATGACGTGTCGGAGGCGTTAGGCTCTATGTAACGGAGGAGGTAGGTGAGGGTCACGGGCACTCCACCCGCTGACAGCAGCCACATGGAGGGCGAGCGCGAGCGACGCGAGCGGCTCGAGCGCGTCGTCAGCAGCCTCGATGCCACCACGGCGATCGCCCAGGCGCTGGTCGGGGAGACCGATCTCGACGCCGTTCTGGACCTGATCGCCACGCGCGGGCGCGACCTAGTCGACGCGCGCTGGTCGGCGATCCTGATCGTCGACGGCGACGAGCTCGAGGTGCGCGCGACGGCGGGCGACATGGAGATGCGACCGATCGGGCATCGGTATCGGCTCGACGAGGTGTTTGCCGGCGAGGTTCTGCGCAGCGGCAAGTCGCGGACGGTCAGCGACCTCTCGAGCTATGCGGCCGACGAGGACCGCGAGATGGTCGGCGAGCTGGGCGCGGAGCATGCGCTGCTGATGCCGCTAGAGTTCCGCGGCCAGGGGGTGGGTGTCCTGATGGTCGCCGCCAGTCTCGCTGAGACGGAGCCCTTCACCGCGGAGGACGAGCAGCTCTTGCAGGCGTTCGCCGCCAGCGCGGCAACGGCGATCGCCACCGCCCAGTCGGTCGCGACCGAGCGCCTGCGCCAGAGCGCCGCCGCGGCGGAGAGCGAGCGTCGCCGCTGGGCGCGCGAGCTGCACGACGAGACGCTGCAGGAGCTAGGCGCCGCGATGATGCTGATCGACACCGCTCGTGGTAGCGGACGGCCGGAGGTCCTGGCCGAGACCGTCGATCGCATCGAGGAGGCGCTCGGGACGACGATCGCCGGCCTCCACCGGATGATCAGCGAGCTGCGCCCGGCGACCCTCGACGAGCTAGGCGTGGCCGCGGCGGTGCTCACACTGGCCGATCGCCGCCGGACCGACGAGTTGGCGATCGACGTGACGATCGACCTGGACTACGAGTCCGGACGGCAGCCGACGCGCTTGGCGCCCGAGGTCGAGAGCGCCGTCTACCGCGTGGTCCAGGAGGCGCTCGCCAACGTCGCCAAGCACGCTCACGCCAGCTGCGCCGAGATCGCGATCATCGAGGCCGAGGGTGGGGTGATGGTCGAGATCCGCGACGACGGCCGCGGCCTCGGCTCGTCCGACACCAGCGGTACCGGCCTCGGCATCGCCGGGATGCGCGAGCGGACCGCGCTGCTCGGTGGGCAGCTCGACATCGTTGCGGGGCCGGCCGGCGGCACGATCGTGCGCGCGATCCTGCCCGTCCTGCGCGCCTAGTTGGGGGCCAGCAGCCCGTGGTCGATCGCGTAGCGGACCAGCTCCGCGCGCGACGACAGGCGCAGCTTGTTCTGGATGTGCGCGCGATGGGTCTCGACCGTGCGCACGCTCAGGTACAGCTTCCCGGCGATCTCGACGTTGGTATGCCCGAGCGCGATCAGCGTCAGTACCTCTGCCTCGCGCGCTGACAGGCCGCCCGGCTGGCCGTTGTCGCTCGACTCGGCGGCGAGCCGCGCCCCGAGCGCCGGATTGAGGTAGGTGCCCCCGTTGACCGCCGTCCTGATCGCCTCGACGAGCTCGGTGCCGGCGGTGTGCTTGAGCACGTAGCCACTCGCCCCGAATGCGAGCGCTTCCCGCGCGAACGCCGGCTCGTCCTGCATCGTCAGGACGACGATCGACATCTCGGGCGCGAGCGCCGCGATGTCGGGGATCGCGGGCAGGCTCGGGTCGCCGGGCATGTTGAGGTCGAGGATCAGCACGTCCGGCCGATGGCCGCGCACCGCGCGCTTCGCGCTGTCGACGTCGTCGGCCTCGGCGATCACTTCGAAGTCGGCCTCGTCGTCGAGCAGCATGTGCAGCCCGTCACGGACTACGGCGTGGTCATCGGCAATCGCGATTCTCAGCAGCGCTTCGTCGGCTTCCGTCTCGACCATGGTCACCACCGACCATAGCCCTGCCGCCAATCGTCGACATCGGAGCTTTGCCGCCGCCCCCCTGTGGATAACTACTGACTGCTGCGGCGCCGTGCCGGTTTAACGTCAGCTCGTGGACATCGTGGTGCTGGTGCTCGCGGGATCGGCTACCGCGCTTGCGACGGGGCTCGGTGTGCTCCCGGTCTGGTGGCTCGGCGCGTCGACGGATCGCCTGCGGCCGGCGCTCTGGGGCGTGACGATCGGGGTGATGGGCGTGGCGTCGGTCGTGGGGCTGCTCGAGCCGGCGCTCGACACCGGATCGACCGGCGCGGTGGTGCTCGGAGCCGCCGTGGGGGTGACGTTCCTGCTGGCGTCGCGCCGGCGCCTCGACCGGCGCGGGACGACGGTCGACGGGTTGAGCGGCCCGGGTGTCAGGCGCAGCGTGCTCGTCTTCGGGGTGCTGCTGGTGCACAGCCTCCCGGAGGGGTTGGCGATCGGAACGGCCTATGCCTCCGACACCGCCGGTCTGAGCCTGTTCGTGATCCTCGCGATTGGCATCCAGAACATCCCGGAGGGCACGAGCGTCGCCATACCGATGGAGGCCGCGGGCTTCAGCCGCTCACGTCAGTTATGGGCGGCGGTGGCGACCAGCGCGCCGCAGCCGGTCGGGGCATTGATCGCCTACGCGCTGGTCGAGCAGGTCGAGTCGCTGCTGCCGTTCTCGTTCGCCTTCGCGGCCGGCGCGATGCTGTCGCTGGTCGTCGTCGAGCTGGCGCCGCAGGCGTTCGCGCGCGGCGGGCGGGTGCTCGCGCTGGCTGGCACGCTCGGGGGTGGCGCGGTGATGATCGTGCTCGCCGCGCTCGTCGGCGTCTAGCGCTCGCCGAGGTAGGCGTTGAGCTCCTCGGCGGCGACCTTGGCGCCGGACGGCCAGAGCGGTGCGTCGGAGACCTGGGACTCGAAGCTACCGGTGCCGATCAGGCGGGCGCTCATGTATAGCGGCGCGGCGCCGGTCAGGAGCATCCCGCGGATCGACGGCTGGAACGGCTCGGCGGCGACCTCGACGCCGGCCAGGTAGGCGATCGCGGCGGCCGCGGTGTCGGCCTGCTCGGAGCCGATGCCGCCGTGCTTGACCGGGAAGTCCGTGGCGTCGCCGGCCGCGAAGATCCGGCCGTTGGAGCCGGGCACCGCGCAGTGCGCGTCGATCGGGATGAAGCCGTCGGCGCTCGCGCCCGGCAGCCCGCGGATCGCTGGGCCGGCGATCGCCGGCAGCGCGACGATCCGGTCCGCCTCGATCTCCTCGGCTCCGAGTCGCAGCGACTTCGGGCCGGTCACCTCGGCCGCCGTCGAGCTGTGCACCGTTACCCCGGCGTCGCCGAGCAGCCGCACGACGGCGTCGCTGACGTTCGGCCCGAAGATCGCGAGCGGCGCCTCGTCGGGAGTCGCGACCGTCACCTCGACGCCGGTCATCCCCATCCCCTTGGCGCGCTCCGCGGTCATCAGCGCGAGCTCGTAGAGCGGCAGCTGCCAGACCGGCCCGGGCGGGGCGATGAACGCGACGCTCTTGGTGTAGCCGCCCTCGATGTCCTCGACGAGACCTGTCAGGAGGGCCTCGGCCTCGGCGTCGCGGAAGGTGGTGGCGTGCTCGAAGGCCGGCGCCGGGCGGGCACCGACGGCGATCAGCAGCGCGTCATAGGGCAGCTCGGCTCCCGCACCGGTGTGGATGACCTGGCCATCGGGATCGACCCACGCCAGCGTGTCGCGCATCCACTCGGCGTCGGCGTGGCGGACGATCTGATGGATCGGATGGCGCTCGGCGGCACCGAGCGCGAACGGCTCCTTGACGCTGAGTGCCCGGAAGGCGAACTCCTCGTTCGGTGCCAGCAGGGTGATCTTCACTGCGTCGCCGGCGAGCCGCCGCAGCCGTAGCAGCCCCTCGATCGCAGCCACGCCGCCCCCCACGATCACGACCGAGAATCGATCCATGCTGTGAGCCTAGACGGTGCCGGGACGCCAGCTCGTCGTAGAGTTACCGACGGTGGACGCGAGCAGACCGATCCTGATCGCCTACGACGGATCCGACGGCGCCAAGGCTGCGATCGAGTCAGCAGGCAGGCTGTTCCCGGCTCGCCGGGCCGTCGTGGTGTCGGTATGGCAGTCGGTCGCCTCGGCGGCGCCCGCGGCGGCGATTGCGATTCCCGCGTCGGTCGCCCATAGCGCCTACCAGGAGCTCGACAAGGAGTCCGAGCGGCAGGCGGCGCTGAAGGCGAGCGAGGGCGCGGCCGTCGCACAGGATGCCGGCCTCGACGCGAGCGGTGCGGCGGTGCTCTGCGCCGGTCGGGTCTGGGCGACGATCGTCGACGCGGCCGACGAGCAGGATGCCGAGGCGATCGTCGTCGGCTCGCGCGGGCTGTCGGCGATCAAGTCCGCGCTGGTCGGCAGCGTCGCCAACGGGGTTCTGCACCACAGCAGGCGCCCGGTCGTCGTGGTCCCGGCACCGGCCTAGTCCCGACGACCGCGACCGCGCGGGGTAATCTCCGCGCGGTGGACCTTGCAGGCTCCAGAGCGCTGATCACCGGCGCGACCGGTGGGATCGGGATCGCGATCGCGAGGCAACTGCACGGGCGCGGCGCGACGGTTCTGATCAGCGGACGTCAAGCGGACGTGCTCGAGCGGCTGGCTGGCGAGCTGGGCGCACGAGTTGAGGTGTTCGTCGCCGATCTGGCCGACCGCGAGCAGGTCGCGGCGCTACCGGCGCGAGTCAGAGAGGTCGACGTGCTCGTCGCGAACGCCGCCCTGCCGGCGAGCGGCGAGCTGATCGGCTTCGAGCCGGGCCACATCGACCGCGCGCTCGACGTCAACCTGCGCGCCCCGATCATGCTCGCGCGCGACCTCGCGCCGGCGATGGCCGAGCGCGGCTACGGCCACCTCGTCTTCGTCTCGTCGATCGCCGGCAAGGCGGCCAGCCCGGGCGGCTCGCTCTACTCGGCGACGAAGTTCGGCTTGCGCGGCTTCGCCCAGGGCCTGAGCGAGGACCTGCAGGCGGCCGGCGTCGGTGTCAGCACAGTCTTCCCGGGCTTCATCCGCGACGCCGGGATGTTCCACGACAGCGGCTCGACCAAGCTCCCGAGCTACGTCGGGACGCGCACGCCCGACCAGGTCGCGCAGGCGGTCGTCAAGGGCATCGAGGCGGGCAAGCTGGAGATCGACGTCGCGCCGCTCGGGATACGTGTCGGCACCGCGTTCGCCGGCGTGGCGCCCGCGGCGACGGCGGCCCTTCAGCGCCGGCTCGGCGCGCACGACATCTCCGCCGACATCGCCCGCGGCCAGGCCGACAAGCGCTGAGCTCGCGCTAGAGCTTCGGGCGCTCTGCGGAGAGGTCCGGCTTGAGGACGTCGTCCTCGAGGTCGAGCGCGACGCGGACGATCCGCGCCTGCTCCTTGCGGTGGGCGGCGGTGTAGCCCTCGCTCTGCGCCGCTCGCAGCTGGCGGCCGACGTAGTAGTAGTGGAGGTCCTCGGGCAGGATGCCGGCCATCCGGCGGCGCATGAAGGCGCGCGGGCCCATGTTGCGCGGCTCCTCCTGGACCCAGACGACGCGCTCGAGGTTCGGGTAGCTCGCCATCAGCTCCTTGAGCTGCTGCTCGGGGAACGGGTAGAGCATCTCGACGCGCGCGACGGCGATGTGGTCGGCCGACTCGCGTTCCTCGTTGCCGACGATGTCGTAGTAGACCTTGCCCGAGCAGAGCACCAGCTTGGTGACCCCGTCGCGGTCCTTTGCCGGCGAGCCGTTGCCGGCGGCGTCGGCGGCGAACAGCGGGTCGTCGATCACGCGCTGGAACTCGCCGTTGGCGAGCTCGTCGAACGTCGAGGTGGCGGCCGGCAGGCGCAGCAGGCTCTTCGGCGTCATCACGACCAGCGGCCGCGGCTTCGAGACCAGCGCCTGGCGGCGCAGCAGGTGGAAGTACTGGGCCGGCGTCGTGCAGTTCGCGACGCGGATGTTGCCCTCGGCGCAGGCCTGCAGGAAGCGCTCGATGCGGCCGGAGGAGTGCTC
>CAMLNW010000066.1 GCA_946481495.1 uncultured Actinomycetes bacterium | reverse complement strand
GACTCGTTCTCCTACGCCAACCAGCTGGGCGCGCGGCAGGGTGCCGGCGCGGTGTACCTGCACGCCCATCACCCCGACATCTACCGCTTCCTGGACACCAAGCGTGAAAACGCCGATGAGAAGATCCGCATCAAGACGCTGTCGCTCGGCGTCGCGATCGTCCTGATGGTCACCTACGGGCTCGGCCTACTGTTCTCGCTGAAGACCCACCGCCGCCTGTTCAACCCCTACGAGGAGAGCGCGGAGGAGCACGGCGGCTGGACGATGCGGCGGGCGCTGATCTCGCTCGGCGTAGCGGCGGTCCTGGTCGGCCTGATGTCGGAGATCCTCGTCGGCTCGATCAGCGAGGCGTCGCACGAGATCGGGCTGTCGGAGTTCTTCGTCGGCGTGTTCGTCGTGGCAATCGTCGGCAACGCCGCCGAGCACTGGGTCGCGGTGCTGGTCGCCGCGAAGGACAAGATGGACCTCGCCGTCGGGATCGCGATCGGCTCCAGCGCCCAGATCGCGCTGTTCGTCGCTCCCGTGCTGGTGCTGCTGTCGTTCGTCGTCGGACCGGCGCCGATGGCGCTCGTCTTCAACGGCTATGAGATCGGCGGCCTCGTGTTCGCCGTCCTGATCGCCAACTTCATGACCCAGGACGGCGAGTCGAACTGGTTCGAGGGCGTGCAGCTGCTCGCCCTCTACGCCGTCTTGGGAATCGTCTTCTACTTGGCCTGAGGGGCCTCGGAGGCGTGCTCAGTCCTATGAGCGCGCTCCTCCTGCTTAGCCTCTGAGTCCGGGTCGCGGCGGTCGGCGACGATCGAGGCGACGATGCCGATCGCGAAGAGCAGGGCGATGATCGCGAGGCTGGCGAGCGGGCCGATGTGGACGAAGTCCTCGATCAGCAGCTTGACGCCGACGACGCCGAGCACGACGGCGATCGTCTGGTCGAGGTAGCGGAAGCGGCGGATCAGGCCCTCGACGAGCACGAACAGGGCGCGCAGGCCGAGCAGCGCGAAGACGTTGCCCATCCAGATCAGGAACGGGTCGCGAGTGATCGCGAAGGCCGCCGGAATCGAGTCGATTGCGAACGCGATGTCGGCGAAGACGACCGCCGCCAGGCAGAGGAACAGCGGCGTCGCGTAACGGCGCTCCTTCAGCCCGTCCTTGAGCTTGACGAACCAGTGCTTGCCGTGGAACTCAGAGGTGACCGGGTAGAAGCGGCGGACCACCCGGACGAGCAGGTTGCGGTCGGGGTCGACGTTGTCGTCTACGCCGCGGAAGATCCGGTAGGCGAGCACCAGCAACGCGATCCCGAGCAGGTAGATCACGAAGTGGAACTGCTCGATCAGCGCGATCCCGACGAGGATGAACAGCCCGCGCAGGACCAGCGCCGCGACGATGCCCCAGAACAGCAGCCGGCCGCGCTGCTCGTAGGGGACGCCGAAGTAGGCGAACAGCAGCAGGAAGACGAACAGGTTGTCGAGCGACAGTGAGCGCTCGATCAGGTAGACAGTCGTGTAGAGGACGGCGTCCTCGCCGCCCTCGAGCGCCCAGACGACGAGCGCGGCCGCCAGGCTGAGCACCAGCCAGCCGATCGACCACCAGACCGCCTCCTTGAAGTTCGGCTCGCGACCGCGAGCGAAGAAGTGGAGGTCGAGCCAGAGGAAGAACAGCAGCGCGACGATCAGCGCCAGCCAGGGGGCAATGTCCTCGAGGATCATCGGGCGCGCACGCTACAGACGCTCGGCCTACGGGAGCAGTGCGCGACAGGCCGCGATCGCGGCGGAGTCGTTGGGATCGGCCGCGTCGAGGCACTTCGAGTAGCGCTCGTCGCCGAGCCCACCGGTCAAGTTGCCGAGGCTCCCGAGCTGGCTCGTCAGGTCGGACAGCGGGCGCGAGCTGCGCGGCGCCTCTACCTGCTGGTCGCCGCCGACGTCGTCGAGCTGCGCCGAGAAGCGAATTGCGGCATCAGTGACCCCTCCAACCCGCTTGCGATCTTGCTCGGGAACCTCGACGTCGATCCGCAACGAGATCCGCCGCACGATGCCGTCGTCCTTGCCGACGTAGACGTCGAAGCTGGGATTGTCGACGGAGTTCGCCAGCCGCTCGATCCCCTGCTTGCCGATCGGCTTGGCGGCCTGACCGGCGTTGGCGAGCGTGTCGGCCGAACGCTTAACCAGACCGTCGAGATCGGTCAAGGCCGCCTTGACGTCGAGCGTGCCCTTGACGTGCTCGGTCGTCACTCCGCCGATCTCCTCCTCGCCCTCGACCTGGGCATCGGTGACCCACTTGCGGGCGTCGATACCGAGATCGCGAAGCGTTCCGCTGCCGTCGCCGTCCTCGCTGGCCAACCGGCGATTCGTGCGGGCAACCTGCTCAGGCGACTGCTCGTAGAACGCGCCGCCGAACTCCACGAACAGCCGGTCGCCGGTCGACAGCACGCCGGCCTGGATCGCTTGGCCGGCGCCTTGAGCCTCGATCGAGACGTCGAGGTCGAGCTGGGGGAGCGACTTCTCGGAGCGCACATAGGGGCCGGTGGCCCTGATGCGCACGGGATCCTCGAAGCCTGGCCGGCCCTCGATGTCGAGCTGCGCGTCGATATCGACGTCGGCGCTGTCGACGGGCTTGCTGAACGCCTTGTCGAGCAGCGCCGACGCATCCTCGTCCCCACCGCTTTCGCCTCCGCCGCTCGAACAGGCGCCCAGCGTCAGCGACGCCAGCAGCATGGCCGCGAGCAGGACGGCGGTCCAGGGCTGTCGAAGTGCTGTCCGGATGTTCAAGCGAGTGGGAGCTGGAGGGGAATGGCGGAGCCTAGCGGGGGATTCGCTGCATCACGCAACTTCGACGCCCTCCTACGGTTGGGTGGTGGGATGACCCTTCGCGACAGCACCCTCTGCGCAGGCGTCGTCGTCTGCCTGACGCTGACCGCAGCTACCCCCGCGCAGGCAGGCGACGTCCTCGTCGTCGGCGCTAACGAGCGCGCGCAGCACGTCGACAGCGCCTTCGTCCCCGACGGCCCCGTCGGCGACCTCGGACGCGAGCCGGCGGCGCGCAAGGACGCGGCTGCCGCGGCGGTCTCCGCCTCACGGGCACGGCCGCGGCCCCGCGCCGCGAAGCTCTCGAAGCAGGCGAGGCGCGCACGCAGAGCGACGAGCCGCGCAATCACCCTCGCCTATAAGCGCAAGGCGATCTCACGTGTCAGCTACGTCAAGTACCGCCGCACGGTGAGCCGCGCGCGGACCGTCCAGCGGCGGCTGCGCGGCGCGCGCAAGTCCGAGCTGGGCAACGCGATCGCGCTCGTCGACGGAATCGCGCTGCAACGCAAGCTGACCGCCAGTCGCCTGCCCGCCTTGATGCTGATCCTCCAGCGCAATACGCAGTACTGGCCGCGGCAGCCGTTCCCCAGCGGCCGCGACCACATCATGTTCCGCGGTAGCCGGCTGATCTTCGAGTACTACGTCGGAGAGGGCCTGCAGGTGCAGCCGCTGGTCAACTTCAAGCAGGCGAACCTGATGCACGGCGCCTGCGTCAAGGACACGGGCGTCGCCTGCGATCGCGTCGGCCTGCAGAAGCTGCTGCGCGAGCTGATTCGAACCGCTTCGACGCGCGGCGGCTTCAAGACGTGGGAGTACTACTTCGAGTTCGGTGGCGGGCGGCCGCCGTGGATCAGCGGAATGGCTCAGGCAACGGCGATCCAGGCCTTCGCGCGGGCGTTCCAGCTATTCGGGAACGCGGACTACCTGAAGCAGGCGCGGGCCGCCTTCGGTGCGTTCCGCAAGCCGCCGCCCGTAGGTGTGCGGACGACGGGGCCGTTCGGCGGCACCCACTACCTCCAGTACTCGTTCGCGCCGCGGCTCTACATCATCAACGCCTTCCTCCAGTCGCTGATCGGGCTCTACGACTACTCCGAGATCACCGGTGACGCGACGACCCGCAAGCTGTTCGAGGCCGCCGAGCCGGAGGCCCGCAAGGAGCTGCCGGCAAACGACACCGGCGACTGGTCGACCTACTCCTACCGCGGCGCCGAGTCGACGCGCGAGTACCACGAGCTACTGCGCGAGTTCTCGGCCAGCATGTGCAGCCGGATGCACCGCGACAAGACGGTCCGCAAGCCGTACTGCGACGCCGCGCGCAACTTCCTCGCCTACACGACCGATCCGGCGGAGCTCGAGTATCTCGGCCCCGACTTCGTGACCAAGGGCGTCTCGGCCACCGTCCGGTTCTCGGTGTCGAAGCTGTCAGCGGTCCAGGTGACGATCACCCGCAACGGAAAGGTCGCGCTCGACAAGCTCGGGACCTACCGGCGCGGGACTTGGTCGTTGCCTTGGAAGCCGGGCGCCGCGGGCACCTACCGGATCCGCATCGCCGCCAAGGAGCTGCGGACAGGCAAGAGCCTGCGCAGCAGCATCACGGGCATCGCCGAGTCAGAGCTGCCCTAAGCCTCGGCGTAGGATGCGCCGATGGCGCCGCGCACGATTCTGTACACCGGCAAGGGCGGTGTCGGCAAGACGAGTGTCGCCGCGGCCAGTGCACGGCGCTGCGCAGCCGCGGGCCTGCGCACGTTGGTCATGTCGACCGATCCGGCGCACAGCCTCGCCGATTCGCTCGAGGCAACGCTCGGCGGCGAGCCGACCGAGATCGCTCCACGGCTGTACGGCCAAGAGGTCCAGGCCCAGGCCGAGATGGAACGCCACTGGGAGGCCGTCTCGGACTGGCTCGGCGAGCTGCTGAGCGACCGCGGCGTCGACCAGATCTCGGCCCAGGAGCTCAGCGTCCCGCCGGGGATGGACGAGCTGTTCTCGCTGCTGCAGATCAAGCGCCACCACGAGTCGGACGAGTTCGCCGTCGTGATCGTCGACTGTGCCCCGACCGGCGAGACGCTGCGGCTGCTGTCGTTCCCCGACATCTGCACGTGGTGGCTGGAGAAGGTCTTCCCGTTCCGCGGTGGGCTGCTCGCCGCCGCGCGGCCGCTGGCGAAGACCGTGCTCGACGTGCCGCTGCCCGGCGAGGCGGTCTTCCAGGAGGCCGAGCGGCTGGCGACCAACCTCGTGGCGATGAACGAGATCCTCCGCGATCGGTCGCGCACATCGGTCCGCCTGGTGATCAACCCGGACCGCATGGTCGTCAAGGAGGCGATGCGGACCTTCACCTACCTCAACCTCTACGGCTACCTGACCGACGCTGTCGTGGTCAACAGGGTCCTGCCGCCGGAGGCTGCCGACGGCTACTTCGCCGGCTGGCGGACGAGCCAGCAGGAGCACATGGAGCTGGTCCGCTCCGGCTTCGCGCCCGTGCCGGTCCTAACCGCGCCGCACCTCCCGGACGAGGTGATCGGCGCCGAGACGCTCGACCTGCTCGGCGAGCAGCTGTTCGCCGACCACGCCGTCGAGGATGTCCTGCACGAGGACCTGTCGCGCGAGCTGACGACCGACGGCAACGGCCAGGCGACGCTGCGACTGCCGCTGCCGTTCGCGGAGCGCGGCGACATCGACCTCAAGAAGGCCGGGCTCGAGGTGATCGTGCGCGTCGGAGGGCAGAAGCGGACGATCATGCTCCCCCCTGCCCTGGCAGGCTATGAGACAGGCGGCGCGCGGTTCCGCGACGGCGCGCTGGAAGTCGTCTTCGAAAGAGCCTCCGATGAGCGACCCGCACCAAGCGGCTGACAACGACGATCTCTACGGCAGCGACCCCGCCAGCAACGGCGCCGGCGAGCCACCGCCCGCGCCCGACCCGGCGGCGCTGTTCGTCCTGCTCGACGCCCTCCGCCTGGCCGCCCCGCCCGACCTCCAGGACCGTCTGACCGCGCTCCTGCGCGAGGCGCTGCTCACCCTGCGCGCCCTGATCGACCACTACCTCGAGCGCCTCGACGCCCCGCCTTCGGAGCGCAAGGTCGAGGACATCCCGATCGATTGAGAACCGGGGGCTCACGCCCCCGGAACCCCCGATGACCCCTGGCTGGTCGGCTACGGGAGTGGCGCGGCGCGGCTGAGCAGGCCCGTGACCATCGCGCGCACGTGCGCGCGATGCGGCTCGTCGAGCGGCATTGCGTCGATTCGCGCCAACAGCTCATCGCCGCGCACGAGGCCCGCATGCAGTGCCCCCAGCGCGAACGCCCAGTCGCGATCGCGCCCCGCAGCGCATTTCGCTAGGACGAGATCGTGGGCTTCGAGACAGTAGGCGATCGACCTTTTGTCCGACCCCGGGCGTGGATCGACTTTCAACTGCATCAGGCGCCGTTCCCAACCCGCCGGCGCTTTGGCGGTCTCCGGCCCCACCGCATGCGCGTAATAGCCGAACGCTCGATGGAACTGAGATCCATCTCCGAGCGCGCCATCGATCTCATCCGCGAGCTCCGGGTGTTCCCGCGGATAGATATCGACCTCCATCGATACCAGCAGCGCCACGGGCGCTTCGGGGTCCGTTCCGAGTATCGCCTGACTGCCGATCACGACGAACTCGCGCTCGCCGGTGACGTTCGCGGCAGCTCCTACGACGTGCTTCAACTGATCGAGCCGCATCAGCGCACCTGCTGGACAAGCTTGCGGCGCTCGGGCTCGCTCAGCATGCCCGCGAAGGGCGAGCTCTGCCTGAGATCGCCGGCATCCTCGCTGTCCTCGGAGATTGCCCGCCGCACATCAGCCACTGAGCCGTGCAGCAGTCGCTCCCAGCGATCCGCGTAGTGCGGATCGATCCGTCCCTTCAAGCGCCATTTCCAGACTTGGCGCAGCGCATCGTCGACCATCCCCCGGTCGAGGCCGCGCGCCAGCGCACGGTGGTAGGCAAGGCTGCGTCGAGTGGCTCGGTCGTGGCCATCTGAAGCGATGTCGGAAGGCACCAGCGCATCTACGTCGAGCCGCTCGGCACGCTCACGCCTCCGGGTCATCACCGGCTCGAGCGGGCGCTGACCGCGATTATCGGCGCGGCGCTCTGCCGCGACCGATTCACGCAGATCCAGGAGAGCGTCGATTGGCACTGCCCTTTGCCCGGAAGGCGTGAAGACGAGCGGCATGTCGCCGGCGTCGACCCATCGGGCGAGCGCCGTATGGCTTACGCCGAGCAGACGTGCCGCGAGGCGTTGCGACACGGTCTCCCCAAGCTCAGCCTCGAGGGCGGTTCGTACCGCGACGAGATCCCTGTTCGGCGGGATCTCGCGCTCGACACGCCGGAGCCGCTCGATGTGCTCGAAGAGTGCCTGCTTGCGGTCGGCGCTACCCATAGACTCCAGGCTATCAATAGTTGCCATTAATCGCAGAAAATGGCAATCTTCTCCCCTGCCGACTACATCGCTAGGGTTTCCAGCGTGGCGAGCGCGCACAAGACCTGGATCCTCACCGGATCGCCTGACAACTTCGCGGCGACACGGGAGCACGGGTTCAAGCTGATCGGGATGAAGGAACGGCGGCGGCGCCAGGCAGAGCTGTTCGAGCCTGGCGACGAGATCGTCTTCTACCTCACCGTCGTGCAGTCGTTCGGCGGGATCGTGCGCGTCACCTCGGAGATGTTCGAGGACCGGACGAAGGTCTGGCCCGGCAAGCCGAGCAACCCGGACCCCTATCCGTGGCGGTTCGAGACCGAGCCGCTGGTCATGCTCGACGAGCAGCAGTGGATACCCGCCGTCGAGCTGGCGAGCGAGCTCGAGCATGTCGGCAAGTGGCCAATCGAGCACTGGCACCTGGCCTTCCAGGGCCAGCTGCGAACGGTGTCCGACGCCGACGCCGCGCTGCTGAACAAGCGCATCCGCGCGGCCGCCGAGACGCCCACCGCGGCGTGAGCCGCGTGGCGGCCGAGGTCGCGACGACGTGGCGGGCGCTGAACCTCGAGCAGCGCGTGGCGGCCGTCGCGGCGGCGCTGGTGATCGTCAGCACACTCGGCCCGTTCTCGTTCGTCGAGGCCGCCGAGCTGCTGGCAGCCGGCGCAGTATTGGTGCTGCTGCGGATGCGCGCGCAGCGACGCGAGTTCCACCTCCCGCTCGGCGACGGCACGGCGATCGCCGGCGCCGGCCTGTGGTGCGCCGTGCTGATCGCGACGCGGATGTTCGACCGCCCGCCCGGTCAGACGGTGCTGGCGTTGCTCTGCGCCATGTTGCTCGCCGGAGCAGGCATCCGCGAGCGCGCCAAGCGGGCCGCCGACGACCTGCCCGACCCCAACGACGAGGCGACCGCCGTCCTCGCGCCCGAGCCTGGACCCGCTCAGACGTCTGAGACGGGACGCGGGCCGGGTCCCGTGTAGACCGCGGTCGGCCGGATCAGCCGGCCCTCGCGCTTCTGCTCGAGGATGTGCGCCGCCCAACCGCCAACGCGCGCACAGGAGAACAGCGGCGTGAAGAGCTCGGGCGGCACTTCGGCGAAGTCGAGCACGACCGCCGACCAGAACTCGACGTTGGTCGCCAGCACGCGGTCCGGCTTGCGCGCCTGCAGCTCGGCCAGCGCCGCCTGCTCGAGCGCCTCGGCGACCTCAAGCCGCGGTGCGCCGATCTCGCGCGCGGTCCGGCGCAGCACGCGGGCACGCGGGTCCTCGGCGCGGTAGACACGGTGGCCGAAGCCCATCAGCCGCTCGCCGCGATCGAGCGCGTCCTTGACCCACGCCTCGGCGTCGCCGGTCTGTTCGACGCCGTCGAGCATTGACAGAACTCGTGAGGGCGCACCACCATGCAACGGGCCAGAGAGCGCGCCGACAGCGCCCGACAGCGCCGCCGACACATCAGCGCCGGTCGACGTGACCACACGGGCGGTAAAGGTGGAGGCGTTCATGCCGTGCTCGGCGGCCGAGATCCAGTAGGCGTCGATCGCCGCTACGTGGCGCGGATCGGCCTCGCCACGCCAGCGGGTCAGGAAACGGGCGGGAATCGAATCGGCCTTGTCGACTTCGGCCTGCGGCACCGGCGGCTGACCGACGCCGCGCGCCGACTGGGCGACGAACGAGAGCGCCATCACCGACACGCGGGCGAGGTCCGCGCGCGCCTGCTCATCGGAGATGTCGATCACCGGCTGCAGCCCCCACTCGGGAGCGAGCATCGCGACGGCAGCCTGCAGATCGGCGCGCGGGTCGCCGGTGCGGACGGTCAGCGGATGTGGCTCCGCCGGCGGCAGGCCGGGCTCGAACGAGCCGTCGACGAGCAGGCCCCAGACCTGCTCGAACGGAACCGTTCCGACGAGATCCTCGATGTCGACCCCGCGGTAGCGCAGCGCGCCGCCCTCTTTGTCGGGCTCGGCGATCTCCGTCGCGAAGGCGACCACGCCCTCTAGACCCGACTGGACCTGCGCCACCTCCGCCATCTCCGCTTCTCCTTGCTGGTCTCGGACGAGCGCCCGAGATTACTCAGTTGAGCAGTGCCAGCACCGCCGGGACGAAGACCGTGGCGCCGAAGATCAGCGCGATCCCGAACGCGACCACGACGCGGGACTGGATCACGTGGCCGGCGATCGCGATCAGGAAGCCTGTCCCGAGAATCGCCGCGAACGTCCGTATCGAGACGCGCCCAGCCTCGTCGGAGCCCCCTCCCGGGTCGAGGAAAGGGGCCTGGGCTAGCAACGTGGAGAGGGCGGACACGAAGCGAAAGTATCCTTCCCCGGGTGACTGCGGAGTTCCAGTCGATCGACGAGACGCGCGCGGGCCTCGCTTCCGCCGGCTATCTGGCCGACGAGTCGACGGCACTCGTGTCGTTCCTGGCAGGGCGACTTGGCAAGCCGGTGCTGGTCGAGGGACCGGCGGGCGTCGGTAAGACCGAGCTCGCGAAGGCACTGTCGCGCGCGACCGGCCGCAAGCTGGTGCGGCTCCAGTGCTACGAGGGGCTCGACGAGGCGAAGGCGCTGTACGAGTGGAACTACCGCAAGCAGCTGCTGCGGATCCAAGTCGAGGCATCCGACGCCGGCTGGCAGGAGGTCAAGGACGACATCTTCGGCGAGGAGTTCCTACTCCCCCGCCCGCTATTGACCGCGATCTCCGCGCCCGAGCCGGTCGTGCTGCTGATCGACGAGATCGACAAGACCGACCAGGAGTTCGAGGCGATGCTGCTCGAGCTGCTCTCCGACTTCCAGATCTCGATCCCCGAGCTCGGCGTGGTCGAGGCGTCGACCCACCCGATCGTGCTGTTGACATCGAACGACTCGCGCGAGCTGACCGAGGCGCTGAAGCGCCGCTGCCTCTACCTCTGGCTCGGCTATCCGACGGTCGAGCGCGAGCTCGAGATCGTCCGGCTGCACGCGCCCGACATCAAGGAGGACGTCGCGCGCAAGCTCGTCGAGGTGATGCACATGGTGCGCGAGCTCGACCTCAAGAAGCCGCCGTCGATCGCCGAGTCGATCGACTGGGCGCGCGCGCTGCTGCTGCTCGGAGCCGAGGACGTCGACCAGGACACGCTGACCCAGACGATGAGCGTGATCGTCAAGCACCGCACCGACCTCGACCTCGTCGCCGAGCGCGTCGGCGTGAAACTGACCGATGGCCTCGCCCTCGGATCGCGCCCGCTCGGCTAACCCGGCCCTCTACGGCGGGATGCCACCGGCCGCCGGGCCGGCGGGAATGGCGCCGCGGCTGCTCGAGTTCGCCGACGAGTTGCGGCGCGAGGAGATGAAGGTCGGTACCTCGGAGCTGCTCGACGCCTTCGAGGCGCTGCGCCACGTCGAGTGGACCGACCGCGAGGACTTCTTCGAGGCGCTGGCGACGACGCTCGCCAAGTCGCAGGAGGACCGCCGCGTGCTGGAGGCGGTGTTCGACCGTTTCTTCTTCCGCGCCGCCGAGCGCGAGGCCGTCGACCGCGGTATCAAGGAGGGCGCCGGGCGCGAGGGCGGCGCCAGCCCCGAGCCGGAGCTCGACTTCGACTCGCTGCGCGAACGGATCCGCGACACGCTGCGCGACGCCAACGCCCCCGAGGGCCAGCTGCGCGACCTCGCCCGGCTGGCGATCTCGGCCTTCGGCCGCCAGGGCGAGGGCTCTGGCGTGATCGGCGTCGACGTCCAGCGGATCCGCCGCACGCTCGGCCTGCGCGGCGAGCAGGCCGGCGCCGATCTGCCCGACCCCGACTCGGTGCCGCGCGACCGGCTGCGCGAATTCGAGGCCCAGGTCCGGCGCGAGCTCGAGCGCGCGCTGATCGAGCGCACCGAGACGCTGCCGCCGAGCAAGCCGCTGCGCGAGCTCGACCGCGCGCTGCCGACCGGCGGCGCCCAGGACCTCGCCCAGGTCCACCGCGTCGTCGCCCAGATGCGCCGCCGGCTGGCGACCCAGGGGCGCGAGAACCGCGGCCGCAACCGCTCGTCGGCAATCGACGTGCGGCGAACGATGCGCACCTCGCTCCAGACCGGCGGCGTCCCGCTCGACCTGCGCTTTCGCCCGCGCCGCCCCCGCCGTCCCGAGCTGTTCGTGCTCTGCGACGTCTCGACCAGCGTCACCAGCGCCAGCGTCTTCTTCCTGTCGATGCTGCACGCCCTGCACGACTCGTTCCGCAAGCTGCGCTCGTTCGTCTTCGTCGAGCGGATCTCCGAGGTGACCGAGGTCTTCGAGCGCGAGCGCTCATTCGAGGCGGTCTCGCGCGCGATCTCCGGCGACGCCGGCGTCGCCGACATCTCC
>CAMLNW010000065.1 GCA_946481495.1 uncultured Actinomycetes bacterium | reverse complement strand
TTGGCCTGCGCCACGCCGGGGTCGGCATCGCCCCACGGGTAGCGGCGGGTCACCCCGGACTCCGGGTCGAAGCGCGCGGCCTTGCTGTAGGCGATCGCGAACGACTCCGCGACGAGATCCTGCGCCAGGTCGGGGTCGCGGGTGTGGTGGATCAGGAAGGCGGTGAGGGTGTCCTGGTAGCGGCGGTAGAAGACGCCGAACGCCTCGCTGTCGTCCCGCTGGGCCGTGAGCTTCAGCAGCTCGGCGTCGGACATCGTGTCCTTCGCCTGCCGTCGCCTTCCCGGGGTCGCGAGCATCCGCGGTTCCTACACCCGGCTCCGGCTGTCCTCGCAGGCGATCAGGGCCTCGACGCAGGCGTTGGCGACTTGCATACGCACACGCAACTCCGCGGTCGCCTCGTCTGACAGCCGCGACGGTGTGGCCGCGACGTCCTCAACGAGACCGTCGAGATCGTGCGCCGCCTGGGTGGCGGTGTCGCGAATGACTTCCACGACGAGCGAAGCGGAACCGCTGAGCACCACAGGACCCGACGTCTCGTTGAGCTGGCGCCTCAGCGCTCCGATCTGCTCGAGATACCGCTGCTGGCGCTCTTGCCCACTGTCCGTCGTCTCGTACGAGAGGCTGTCCGTGACGGCCGCGGAGTGCGCTTCGAGCGTCGCCGCCACCAAGTTGCGCGTGATCTCGTCGACCCACGCCACCAACTCTCCATTCCCTCCCACCACGACCGTCACCTTGGGTCCTCCCCTAGCTCGCGCCCGCCCGCGTGGCTAGCCCGCTGCTTGCCAACTGGCGAGATCTATGGCGCCAGCCTAACGCTGCGGTACTACCGCCGCAACCGGGGCTAAAGGTTCTGTATGAGCTCCGAGGCACTCATGCCAAGCACCTCAGCCAGGACGACGATCGTGGGGAGCCGAGGCTGCCGATCCCCAGCCTCGAGCCGGTAGATCGTGGCGGCGTTGAGACCGGCGCGGGAGCCGAGCACCTCGCGGCTTAGGCCAGCGTGCTCGCGAGCCGCCGTGAGGTTGGCACCGAAGGTCCCTCCTGGGAGGGCGGCCAAGCGGTCGGCCGGAGACGGGAGAGTTCGGGGCATCTACTCCCATGTCGTCGGTTCAAGCGGCTTCTGTGACAAGCCGACTTAGTTAGAGGGCCCAACCGGCCCCATGGACGCGGCCGCAAGCACGAAGTAGACCGTTGCGAACACGCTGAGCGTTCCCACGACGATCGACGTCGGCCCCAGCCGCCCCGGCCCGGTGCGGCGGGCGATGAACGCGGTTCCCGCGAGCAGGGCGACGGCTGTGATCCCACAAATCGCCCAGTAGGTCGCTCGAGTCGCATCCTCGGGCACCAGAAGAACCGCTCTCCACATGCCAATGGCGCAGATCAAACCAAACGCGACAGAAGCCCCAATCCATTTCATGGTGAGCGAAATCCCAGATGCGTCAGGGAAGCGATATCCATGAGTCATATATGCCGACGCTCGGCCAGCCAGAATCCGCCATAGAGAACCGTGCAAACAGCCGCGACCGCGGCGCCGGTTATCAGGCCTGACATTAGGCTGACAATGATGGTTCCTCCGACTACCACCACAACCCAGAGCACCCAACCGCCTCGTGAGTCCGGGAACCCCCTGGGACGCTTCCCAAGGTATGCAGGATTGTCTTGCCATTTCATACCAGGACCAACCGAGTCATTCTACTACCAGCAAATACATCGGTCCTACAACTACATCGAGACTTCTAATCCGCCAGCGGCGACACACAAGCCTCGACATGCTCGCCACCCCGCCGCGCGGTCAGCGAGCCATTACGATGCTTACTGCGGACAGACGCCAGGCTCCTTCTCACATAGGTACGCCAAGTCGTTGTTGCTCATGTCGACCCGCTCCAGCACTTGGCCAGCGCTGTCGTAGCCGACCAGTTCCCGCAGCGGCCGCCATGCGTCAGCCAGAAGCACGAAGCCGCCATCGCCGGTGTCACCGATCAGCGGCGGTCCGTCGGAGTACCGGAGCTCGACACGCTTGACATCGCGAGCGGTTACACCGAGCAGCGGCGAGCGCCCCCGGTCGTCGAGCACGTCGCGTGGCCCGAAGAGCGCCGGGCCCAGGACGACGACCGCCTGCTGCTCCAGCTGCTGACGCCAGTCCTCGAGCGAGCCCCCCATCGTCAGTCCGACGCCCTCACCGAGTCCAAACTCGAGCCAGGGGCCCTGATCGGAATCAGTCCTCCTTACGTACAGGCCTACGCCGTCGGACTTCGCGATCAGTCGGGCCTCGCCATCCGCGCTGAACCACGAGGGCACATCGTCGCCTGGCTTCAGCGCTCGTCCCGGCGCATCATCGCTGTCGCCTACCACCCAAGCGGCAAAGCCATCGACGGCGGTACGCGTAGCCGGCACGGCATATGCGCTACTGACCAACAAGACGCCCATGCTCAACGCAATCGCGGACGTCCGTAGGCGACGACCGGATCCGAGCGGGGAAGCCGCAAACGCGAAGCGCTTTCGGGAGGCCCGCTCGGCCCGAACGGCGACCCGGCCGAACTCCGCGCCTAGATCGTCTAGTAGCTGGATGCGCTTCGTCATTGATTGACCTCACTTGGTATCGGCATGTCGATTACGTCTGCAATGCGGCGTAGGGCTCGGGACACACGTGCGCGGGCGGCGTCCTCCGACACGCCGAGAACATCAGCGATGTCAACGTACTCTCGCTCGTCGATGACCCTGAGCCGAAGCGCATCACGTTGCTCTGACGGCAGGCTGGAGAATGCGTCCGCAACGGCCTGCCGCATATCAGCCAGGCCCGCAAGCTCGACTATGCGTTGGTGGTCGCCGTCGCTCACGGCGGGCAACTGGATACCAAGGCGCTTGACCGCCCTGCGCTCGATGACGCCGTTTCGGGAGTATCGCGCGAGCAGGTGGCGCGCGATGCCATAGAGCCATGCCGCAGCCTCTGGATCGGTTTGACCTCGAAACCGCTTGCGATACTCGAAGGCCTGCGCGAACGTCTCAGCGGTCAGGTCACGCGCGACCTCCACGTCGAATGTCCGTCGCAAGAGGAACGCCAGCAACTCCTGCGCCTTGGCCTCGTAGACACGGGAGAAGGCGGTCGGCGAGCGCGCCGAGTCTCGAAGGCTCGTAGAGAGTTCGTTAGCCATGTCATCCCTTAGTTCCACAAGGCCCCGATCCTGTGACAGCGCGCCTCGCGCGAGAGGCTTCTGCGTCTACACGTGGGGCCACGCCGACCGGCGTGACCCCACTCCATCCCGTCGCTTTCGGACCGGGCTCGTCCTTAACAGCGGTCGGGGGTGCTGCCCAAGAGCGCTACCGAGCTAGCCTGGTTGTTGAAATTATTGTTGCTGAACGTCCCGTCGTCAGACTGCTGACGAGCGCAGTACCGGGCCCCGTCGCCGTTGTGGAGGTTGGCCATCAGGGTATCTCCGTCGCGATGGTTGACCATGGACTCTGCCTGGTTGTTCCAGAAGGACGTAACGTCGATGTTCCACCATCCGGTTCCGTAGTAGGTCGGGCCGTACCAACCCCATATCAGACCAGTCCAATTCTCAGCGGCGTACATGCAGTAGTACAAATCGGAGCATCCGTGCCAGGCATGAGCAGCACGCGCTTTCGGACCCTTCCGTGCTGCGGCGACGAGTCCACCAAGATCTTGGTAGAGAATCCCGCTATCGATGATCACCAGAGTTGCTGCTGTGCGCACGCCCTGGCGGCGGGTCTGCTCGACGCCCTTCATTGCTGCAAGATCTCGTACGCTCTCGGGCATCTTCCCGAGCTGTCCCGGCTTTGAGAGATAGACGACGGCGCGTGGTTGAACGTCTCCCTGATACACCGGAGCCGGAATCTCGTAGAACCCAGACTCACGCTGCAAGCTCAGCTCATCGATCCCGGCCACCACAGGAACGGCACCGTGAGCCTCAGGCACATAATCCGGGCTGAGCGGGCCAGCACACTCTAGGCCAACACACTTCGCCCCCCTCAAACCATCATCTGCCGCCGCCACCGCCGGCAGAGCCAGCATCGCGACCATCGCGAGCGCGTATGACATGCGTACGCGGGTCCCGCGAGACGATCGACCCTTGCGCCGCCCCACCCCCCGCAGACTAATTGCAGGCTGCACAAACATAATACCCTCCCTTGTTTAGCTACTTACGTCCGGCGCGGCGCTGCCTATATGTGACAGGTGGCGGTCCCAGCGGCAAGCCGAAGCGACCGTCAAACGCGAATCCAAGCCGAACCCCTATCTTGCCATATGGCAAGATACTAACCGCGGCCGAGAAACGCAAGCCACATCGCACTGAGCCGGACCGGGTTCCGCGAAGCCTGTTGATCCGACCCGGCTTTGATGGAATCCGGCTTCTAGAGTCTTCCGGCAGTTGGAGTACTTCAGATGCCTTGTAGGTACCCGCCGGAGATCCGTCGTCAGGTGATCGAGCTAGCTCGATCCGGCGTCGCTGTCGCCCAGCTCGTCGAGACGTTCGGGATGTCGGACGTGACGATCTACAACTGGCTCAAGCAGGAGCGAATCGATTGTGGCGGGGAGGAGGGGACGGTCGACGGGTCAGGCGCTTGAGCTCGCGAGTTGATCCACGACTACATCGAGCTGTTCCACAACACCCGCCGCTGGTGCTGGGCGCCCCGTCAGCAGCGGCTTCGACCGCGCGGAAGCTTCTCTCCGGGCAACAGGACTACGCAATCGTCATACCTGATGGGCTCGGGAATCCGGTCGATGATCTCCGTGGGTGGCCGCTCGCCCTTGAGTGCCTCCATATAGTCAGTCACAGCCGCCCGCGAGCCATCGGTAAACACCGCGTCGAGGCCCATGTTGCGGCGATTAGCCACATTCATCGCCCCCAAGCGCACACCTATGCCTTTCGGTATGCGAAGCAAGAACGCACGGATCGCAAAGTCATCGGACGCGTTCCCTCCAGGATGCCAGACATCCGTGATGGCGCTTTTGACGCGAACCCGTGGGTCGAGTGGAACAATCCTCCCAAGGTCCGGCCGTCCGTAACCACTCAAGAGCACATAATCCGGCCCTCCACCCGACCCCATGACGAAAGCGGGTACACGCGCCATAGCGCGCTCGATCTCGCGTGGTGCCATGCACCCTCCTCCCCACTCTGTGCGTGTTACGCCCCGGAAGACCTGAGCCGTGTTTGTGCATATGTCATCGTTGAGGTCTTTGTAGGCAGTATGTACGTAGGTGTCTTTTCCGTCGGCGGGCATCTCGGTCACTGCTTGACTTCCCATCTTTGGCACTCCCACACCACGCCGTACGGTCGGCGGGAGATCGCGCCTGCTACTCAATAGTGGGTGATCTAGCACGGAACCCGGGGCCGGACCGCGACGTTGCTTGTCGGAGGAAGGGGACCGAGCGACCTCGCTCACCACTACCGCCGCCAAGACAAGCGACAGCAACGCGGCCCCGATCCTGAGGACACGCAAGCGCCGCCGACGACGGTTGCGCGCGTCTATGTATACGATCAGCTCCTCGCGAAACGCGTTGACTCGATCAGGAGCAGCCTGCCCAGCAATGTCCGCCGACAGCGCCTCCGGATCAATGCCATCCAGATAGTCGTCGCCAAGCTCTACTCCAAGCGAGTCGGCGGCGTTCGCCAGGGCGATCTCGCGAGGACTACGATAGCGCGCCTCTGTGTGTCGTGATCGCGACCCAAGCAAGCGACTACGTGCCACTGCCCGCAGCCACTGCTTCATATGCCGTTTAGGACGATCCACTTCGCCAGTTGGCGAAGCTATCAGGCGGGACGGACTTTGCCCCGAACGCTAGGGCTTCCGAGACCCGCCTATCAGTCTTGACTTGCCTCGAGTGCCTGTACGGGATCGTAGATGGGGAACTCGACGGGTCCACTCGGGCCCACATAGCGAACCATCCGCAGGGCGGTCCCGGCCGGAACGACCGTGTAGTAAGCGTTGTTCTCGACGTCCAACAGCGTCGATTCGTCGGTTCCAGTTTGAACCGAGACTGACTCGACGCCGTCGGGAACTAGCCCGTAGACCGCAATACCGGTGCTTACTAGCACCGTCGCGGCTCCCGCTTCGCCGTCAGCAACTTCCCCTGTAGACCGACAACTAAGGTTCGCCCCCTCGCCTATCGTGAGGGCCGCGCATACCCGGTCATTAGCCGGAAGCACATAGACCGAATGCGTCGCGTTGGCAATCGACAGACGGGACAGATCTGGGTTCATCCCGTAGTTGGCGTTCTCGTCCATCCGCTCGGTCAGATCCTCGGGCAGCGCATCTCCAACAACCCGCCGCTGATCGAGAACGTCCAGCGCCTCTTTGGCGTCGGGCTCGATGGCAGAGATCCGAGCGTCGTCGGCACCAGGCGGACCGCTCTCGTCATCAGCCGCAATCGCACCCACTGCTATGAAGCACAGCGAGATGGTGACCAAGATGGCGCTTAAGTAGATCCGTCGCATATTAGAACGTGTCCGCGAAGCCGTTGATGGTCAGATTACCGGCTGCGTAGTGCATAATGTTGGCCTCTAAGCATGCACAGGACTGGGGGTTGTAGTAGTTGCTGGCGAGGTTACCCGAATTGCAACCAGTGCCAGTAAGCCAGGTACTCGTCGATGGTTTGTAGAGACCTTGACAAGTGGTAGGGGCACCAGGTGCATAGCCTTGGTTGTAGTCCCAGCTGTGAAGCCCGTCGAAGGTTCCGTTTGCGCGACCGTCACACCAGCTACCGGGAGGCTTGCTCGAGCAGCTGTAGTAGCTGACCAGCGCATCCGAACGAGCTGGAGCGGCTGCCCCAACAACGACTACAACGGCAAACGTCAGTAGCGCAAGCGATACCCTCACACGTTCCACAGGCCAACCCCTTCTCCGAGCGATAGCGAGTCCCGAATCGCCTCTGTAACGCCCAGAAGCGGGCAAACCCTACCCCGTTGGCCGGGCGCTAGTCAAGGCTCTCGAACGAGTACTGCGTGGGGTCGAGGATGCTCGACCCCCCTGCCCCCGCCGACGTCTCGCCGCCCGGAGGGCTAACTCCGGCGAATGGGGTCAGCATTCCAAGCCCAGGAAGGCCTGGCGACCAGCTCTTCCCTACCTCGACATCGAATGGTCCCTTTGGTCCACGGCCCCTCATCGAGACGACGTCACCGCTGGCCAAACCCGCGAGGACCACTGCCTCACCCGAGATCGCGCTAGAGACCAAGTACTCACGATCGCCATCGAGATGCTCCGCTAGCTTGGCTGGCGCTACGCAGGAAAGCGTGTTCAGCGCCCCCGGCTCGGAATCAGGGGGGCGGGAGGCCAGTCCGGTGACAACAGAGCAAATCTCCCCGCTCTGAGCAACGTACGACGTCGCTACGACGCTCGACCCATCAGCGGTCAGAACACTGACGGAAGCACTTCCGTGCGAAGGATCTGGCCTCGCGCCATTGCGGCCTGGAACGGGTATCCCAAGCGTCTCCGGCTTCTGCGATTCAGCCTCGTAGATACCGAGGACACGATCGACCGCCTCGAATCCCGTCGTCCCCGTCACAAGCGCAGCCGCTCCCGCGCCCGCGGCGCCGAACAGAAGGAGCGATGTGGCTGCAATGAGAGCCGCTCTCCGGGCGCCTGCTCTGCGAGGACGGTGGACGCTGACCGAGCGCGTGCTGGCGAGAAGCTGCGTGCCAATCGTGTCCAAACGAGCGACCACATTGGAGGGCAGCTCGTTGACCTCGTAGTCGACGCCCTCTACAGGGGGATCGCCGGCGGCCAGATGGAAATCGGGACCATCCTCAGCCGACGGACGGCCGCCGAACACCCGCCGCAGCCTCAACCCAAGCAACCGCCCACGCAGCCACACCGCGGCCCACAGCCCGCCAATCAGCTGTCTCAGCGCCCTCACGACCGCTCGTCCTCCGCCTGCTTCCGCAGCCGTCCCAGCCCACGCTTGACCCTTTGCCGGATCGCAGCCTCAGTCGCCTGCTCGCTCGCGGCGATCTCCGAGTAGCTGCGCTCGTCGAGGATCCTGGCGATGACGGCGCGACGCTCAGCACGCGGCAGCTCATCGAGGCCGTCGACGATGCTCGGCAGCGACGCGTCGATGCGCGCCTCGGCCTGCTCCCAGTCCTCGTCGCTGAACCCCGATACCTCGACGCCGAGCCGGAGGCGGGCGGACTGCTCGGACTGTTGGCGGCGGTAGGTGGAGAGCATCGTGATCTTGGCGATGCCGAAAAGCCAGCCGCGGGCGTCGCCCTTGGCTGGGTCGTAGCGGGCGACGGACTCGAGCGCGACGGCGAAGGTCTCGGAGGTCAGGTCTAGCGCGACATCCTGGTTGCCGGTCTGGCGCCAGAGGTAGGAGACGATCGCCTGGCTGTGGCGGTCGAAGAAGATGCCGAACGCGTTGGGGACCGAGGGCGTTAGGGCGAGCAGGTCGGCGTCGCTACGGCGAGCGAGTCGCCGCGCTAGCTGGTCGGGATCCGGCGCCATCGCCCGGCAATCATGGCGTCCGCGTGTGGACGGAGCGATGCGCCAGCCGGGACGACGCGCACGCGGGAAGGCAGCGACGCGCGCCCGCGTGCAGGCGTCATCGATCCCCCCCAAGTTGTGCATGCCCGAAGCCGGCATGCGCCCGCCCTCCTGGTTGCCAACATCTACTACTGGATGCTTGCCGCAGGACCGATTCCTGTGACACGACAACCGTAATCGGGGAGCTTCGTATGTGCAAAGCCCCAGGGCGACAGCCCACTGGCTGGAATCAGTTGAGGCCGCGGACCATCTCACTCGGGTCCTTGCCGAGTGCGCGGGCCAGGCTGACCAGGGTCGAGAGCCGCGGCTCGCGCTCGGCGGCCTCCAGCCGGTAGACCTGGCTGCCGCTGATCCCGGCGCGCTCGCCGAGTTCATGCTGCGTCAGGCCAGTTGTCCTACGAGCGAGTCGGAGACGGCGGGCGAAGTTCTCTGTCGAAGGGGTCATGTGGCGCACTTGTAGGCCGGAATGCGATTTGTGACATCCCGCACACTAGTCGTGTTATAGGCCTCTCGGCCTGCTACGAGGGCGCCTAGATCTTCAGCAGGACGAGCACGTTCGCCACGAAGACCAACGAGAAGAAGACGGTCCAGCGGTTGAGGTTGCGCTCGACGAGCGAGCCGCCGCCAAGTGGGCCGGCGCCGGTGCCGACGCCGAACGCGCCCGAGAGGCCAGCGTCCTTGCCCGAGTGCATCAGGATCAGGACGATGACGATCACGGCCAGGATCACCTGAAATCCGCTGAGAATTGCCTCCATCGCCGACGCAGCCTAGCGGAGGAGCGTCAAGCGCGGCTGGTCTCGCCGTCGACCGCGTCGAGTCGCTTGAGAATCTCGATCGCCTCGGCGCGCAGCTCGCGGTCGATCGCGCGGTGGTCCTCCCGCGACAGCTTGCCCATCTCGAAGTCGAGCTGGGCGTCGCGGATCTCGCGGTACTTCGCCTCCTTGGCGGCCTCGAGCTCCTCGCGGCTGACCGACTCGCGGTCGTCCTCGCCGACGCCCAGGAAGAGCGGTCGCAGCACGATCGCGGCGACCAGCGCGGCCAGCAGGATCAGCGCCAGTGCGTACTCCACGTCAGGCCTGCGACAGCTCTTTGCCGAGCCGCGCCGCGTAGATGCTCGTGACGCGGCGCATCCGGGCCTCCGGCGACGGCCAGATCGCGATCAGCGCGCCGAGGATCATGATCGCGCCGCCGATCCAGATCCAGGAGACGAGCGGCGAGTCGATCGCGCGGAAGCTCGCCGGTGGCGCGTCGTTGCGGTACTTCTGGACGATCGCGGCGATCACGATCGCCTGGACGTCGTCGCTGGAATCGGTGAACTTGGCGTTGGCCTCGCGGATCGCCGGCTCGAGCTCGGCGATGTCGGGTCGGACCGCGGTCCAGAGGTCGCGCCGCAGGCCCCAGCGGACGTCGACCTCGCTGGTCGCCTCGCCCTCGAAGAAGCGGCCGATCGGGCCGGCGTCGAGGTTCTGCGACGGATAGAAGTTACGCGACGGGTGGAGCAGCTTGACCTCGTCGCCGCGCTGGGCGCGCAGGACCGCCCCGAAGGTGATCGGCGCCCCGGTCCCGGAGGTGTCGCGCCCGACCTCGGCGGTCGGACGGACGTAAGTGATGTCGTAGCCGCCGGCCTTGAACGACTCGCCGGGCGAGAGCCGCACGTCCTGCTGGTCCTGGAACGCCGACGAGGCGGCGACGCCGAGGAAGAGGATCGCAATCCCAGCGTGGACGAGGTAGCCGCCGTAGCGGCGGCGGTTGCGCGCGATCAGCTGCCCGAGCGCGCGCGGCCAGGGGTCGCCGGTGATCGTTTTACGCGCGCGCGTTCCCCGCCAGAGCTCCTGTGTAACAACCGTCAGGACCAGCGAGACGAAGCAGAACATGATCAGCGCCAGCGGGCTGTCGGCCGAGTCGGTGAAAGCGAGCAGCGCGACCAGCGTCACCGCCATCACCGCCAGCGGCAGCCGGAACGAGCGCACCAGCCCCGAGCGGCTCGCGCGCCGCCACGGCACGACCGGCCCGATCGCCGCCAGCGCGACGAGCACCAGCGCCAGCGGCGTCGTGACGCGGTTGAACCACGGCGGCCCGACGCTCGCCTCCTCGCCGGACAGCGCCTCGGAGATCAGCGGGAAGAAGGTCCCCCAGAAGATCACGACGCAGAGGCCGACGAGCACGAGGTTGTTGACGAGGAAGAACGCCTCGCGCGACATCAGGGAGTCGAGCTTCGCCTCGCTGCGCAGGTCGTCGAGGCGCGAGACGATCAGCGCGGTCGAGCCGAGGATCACGATTGCGATGAAGATCAGGAACTGCGTGCCGATCGTCGACGCGCCAAAGGCGTGGATCGAGTCGAGGATCCCCGAGCGGACGAGGAACGTGCCGAGCAGCGCGAGCACGAACGTCGCCACGATCAACGAGACGTTCCAGATCCTCAGCATCCCGCGCTTCTCCTGGACCATGATCGAGTGGATGAACGCGGTGCCGACCAGCCACGGCATCAGCGACGCATTCTCGACCGGGTCCCACGCCCAGTAGCCGCCCCAGCCGAGCTCGGCGTAGGACCAGAGGGCGCCGAGCATGATCCCGGCGCCGAGGAACGTCCAGGCGATCAGCGCGAAGCGGCGCGTGGCACGGATCCAGTCGGCGCCGGTCTGGCGGACGATCAGCGCGCCGATCGCGAACGCGAACGGGATCGAGAAGCCGACGTAGCCGGTGTAGAGCATCGGCGGGTGGATCATCATCGCCGGGTGGCGCAGCAGCGGGTTGAGGCCGGCGCCCTCTACCGGCGCGACCGCGAGCGTCGTGAACGGGTTCTCCCAGGCGACCATCAGCAGCAGGAAGAAGGCAGCGATCCCGGCGAGCACGGCGGTCGCGTAGGGCGCGATGTCGCGCAGCGAGCGGCGCGTCGCGAACAGCACCGCGCTGGAGAACAGCGACATCAGCAGCGCCCAGAGCAGCAGCGACCCGTCCTGGGTCGCCCACATCGCGGTGAACTTGTAGAAGGTCGGCGTGTCGGTCGACGAGCCCTCGGCGACGAGCTTGAACGAGAAGTCCGAGCGCAGGAAGGCCGACTGGAGCACGATCGTCGCGGTGACCATCAGGCCGGCGACGCAGTAGATCGCGCGGCGGCCC
>CAMLNW010000064.1 GCA_946481495.1 uncultured Actinomycetes bacterium | reverse complement strand
GCTTCGGGGTTCTGGTCCTGGAACCGCTCGTTCCGCGGAGCCAGCCATTTGGCGCCCATATCTGGTTGGCCTGCCCCCCGCCGCCAACGCAGTGCCAGCTACCGATCTGCTCACCGTAGTAGCCCCGGTAGGCGACACAACCAGCCCTGTCGCCCGTGTACACCCCGACCCACCAAATGGTGCCGCCGTCAGCCGCCGACCATCCGCCCTGGCTGTGGAGCGCGTCGCATCTGTCTCCGGACTGCCCGTAAGGTGCCAGGTTGAAGCCCTCGCAGAAATAGTTCGGAATGGCGTTGGCGGTGGACACGGGACCCGCCGCGATGGCGAGCGACATCGCGATCGAAGCCGCCACGGCGGCAAGCAGCACCGTCACCCGACTTCCAACCCCCGGCGACGCTTGATCTCGAAGCATCAACGTCCCTCCTCCTGGATAGTTAGAAACACCGTCGTTCCCGAACCTACCACGTGCGGATGCCCGGATGCAATCGGCACTTGGGCCGAGAGCTTCGGGCGAGAGATTTGAGCTCCGCGAACCCCTCAGGTCACGCGCCGCCGGCCATCGCCGGGAGGATGACGAGCGTGTCGTCGGCCTTGACTGCGGTGTCGAGCCCGTTCAGAACCCGGACGTCCTCGTCGTTGAGGTAGACGTTGACGTAGCGGTTGAGCGTTCCGTCCTCGCCGAAGAGCTGGCCCTCGGTCGCCGGATGCTGCGTCGCGAGCGCCCGCAACAGCTCGCCGACGTCGGCGCCCTCGGCAGCCACCTCACGCTCACCGCCCGTCGACGCGCGCAGAACTGGTGGAATCTTGATCGTGCTCACGGAGCGGACCCTACCTCAGCCGGCCGCGGCGCAGAACAGCTCGTAATCCGGGAAGACGCCCATCTCGTCGTCTGAGATCGAGTCGGGGTCGCGCGAGCAGATCGGGCACTCCGGATCGCGCCGCACCTTGAGGTCGGTGAAGCTGGTGCTGAGCGCCTCGTAGAGCAGCAGCCGTCCGATCAGCGGCTCGCCGGAGCCGGTGATCAGCTTGACGACCTCGATCGCCTGCAGCACGCCCATGATCCCGGGCAGCGCGCCGAGCACGCCGTTGGCGCCGCAGGAGGGCGCGAGCTCGGCCGGCGGCGGCGTCGGGTAGAGGCAGCGGTAGCAGGGGCCCTCGTAGGGCGCGAAGACCGAGAGCTGGCCGTCGAAGCCGAGGATCGACGCCGAGACGACGGGAATCTTCAGCCGCACGGTCGCGTCGTTGAGCAGGTAGCGCGTCGGGAAGTTGTCAACGCCGTCGACGATCACGTCGTAGCCGTCGATGATCTCCATGATGTTCGAGGCGTCGAGGCGGGTCTGGTACTTGACGACCTCGACGTCGGAGTTGATCTCGTGGATCGCCTGCTCGGCGGAGTCGACCTTCGCTACGCCGATCCGGCTCTCGGAGTGCGCGACCTGGCGCTGGAGGTTGGAGAGGTCGACGACGTCGTCGTCGACGATGCCGATCGTTCCGACGCCGGCCGCCGCGAGGTAGAGCGCGGTAGGTGAGCCAAGCCCGCCGGCGCCGAGCAGCAGCACCTTCGCGTCGAGCAGCTTGAGCTGGCCCTCGAGGCCGATCTCCGGGACGAGCAGGTGGCGCGAGTAGCGCTCGCGCTGCTCGGCGGTCAGCCGGCGTGGGGTCTCGACCTCGTAGCCGCGGTCCTTCCAAAGCGTGATGCCGCCGGTCATCGACTCGGCCTGCTCGTAGCCGAGCTCGTCGATCAGCGTCTTCGCGGCCAGAGCCGAGCGGTTGCCGGACTGGCAGTAGATGATGACCCGCGCGGACTTGTCGCTCGCCGCGCCCTCGATGCGCTGCTCGAGGTGGCCGCGCGGCACGTGGACGGCGCCGGGCAGGTGGGACTCGGCGAACTCGTGCTCCTCGCGGCAGTCAATCAGGACAGTGCTCTCGCGGTGCCCGTTGCCCAGCAGGTCATGGACCTCGCTCGGGTCGACCTCGGTGATCTGCTCCTTCGCCTTCTTGATCAGCTCAACACCGCTGGGCATGCCAAAACTCCTGAAAGTCGGTCTGGTCTTGGTTGATTCTACGCAAGAGCTGTGAGTTCGCTCTCCACGCCAATGCTTCACAAAGGATAGCGACTCTCGCACAGTCCCAGAACGCGGCCGGGGCGCCCTCTCGGACGCCCCGGCGCTGTTCAACCCAGACACTGCTTGCGGAAGCCCACGGCGCCCATCGCCGAAAGCTTCTAATTGGAATTGTCGTCATCGGGGGTCGCTGCCGATATGGGGTCTAGACCCCATTTGATGAGACGACGCGGCGATTCCCTGATCGGGCAGGTTGTGGCGGCCAACGTGGTGTTGGTCTCGTTGACGCTGCTCGCAGCCACTGCGGCAGCGGTGATTGCCTCCGACCACCAGATCTCGCTCGGCGACCAGCGCTGGCAAGTCGGCATCCTCGCGCTTGCCGCCGTGCTGACCTTCTGCGTCAACCTGTGGATGCTGCAGAAGCGGTTCGACCCGCTCGAGCAGCTGATTGAGCGGCTCGAGCAGATCGACCCGACCGAGCCGGACACATTCGCCCTCAGCGACGACCAGACGGAGGAGATCGATCGTCTCGCCGCGTCCTTCCGCCGCCTGCTCCAGCGTGTCGACGACGAGCGCCGACGCTCCGGGAAGCTCGTGCTGCGCGGCCAGGAGGAGGAGCGTCGCCGCGTGGCGCGCGATCTCCACGACGAGGTCAACCAGGCCCTGACGGGGATACTGTTGCGGCTCGAGGCGCTCGCCCAGGACGTGCCGGCCGACCAACGACCACAGGTCGCCGAGCTCAAGCAGCTCACCGGACAGGCGATGGATGAGCTGCTGCGGCTGGCACGCCAGCTGCGCCCGACCGCGCTCGACGACCACGGCCTCGCCCCCGCGATCGAGGCCCAGCTGCGCGGCTTCGCCGAGCGGACGGGCGTCGAGGCGCACGTCACCGTCACCGGCGATCCGAGCCAGCTCGACGAGGAGACCCAGATCGTCGTCTATCGCGTCGCCCAGGAGGCGCTCTCAAACGCTGCCCAGCATGCACGACCGGGGCGGATCGACGTCGAGCTGAAGACGGTCGGCGACAGCGTCGAGCTGCGCGTACGCGACGACGGCGAGGGGTTCGACCCGTTCGCGACCCGCACCGGCGGCCTCGGCCTCGACGGCATGGCCGAGCGTGCGCGGCTGGCCGGCGGAGCGCTCGACCTGCGCTCGAAGGTCGGAGCCGGCACCGAATTGACCCTGAGGTTGCCGTGATTACTAGCGAAGCAGCCGGCTCTGCCGGATGCGCACGACCGGTCATCCGGGTCTCGATCGCCGACGACCACGGCGTCGTCCGCTCAGGACTGGCGATGCTGATCGAGCGCCAGGCCGACATGTCGGTCGTCGGCGAGGCGGCCGACGGGATCGCCGCCGTCGAGCTCGCGCTCGCCGAGCGCCCCCACGTAGCGGTGCTCGACGTCTCGATGCCCGGGTTGACCGGGCTCCAGGCCGCACGCCAGATCCACGGCCACCACGCCGACATCGGTCTGCTGATGCTGTCGATGCACGAGGACGAGCGTTACTTCTTCGACGCGCTCGACGCCGGAGCACTCGGCTACGTGCCGAAACGAGCTGCCGACTCCGACCTGATCGACGCGATCCGCACGATCGCCGACCGCCGGACGTTCATCTCGTCGTCGACCCAGCAGGCGCTGATGCGGCGCTGGCTCGACGAGGACCCCAACACGCGCCGCGAGGAGCTGACCGCGCGCGAGCTGGAGGTCGTCAAGCTGATCGCCGAGGCGCGCACCAACCGCCAGATCGCCGAGGCGCTGAAGGTCTCGGAGAAGACCGTCGAGTCGCACCGCGGCAACGTGCTCGCCAAACTCGGCATGCGCGACCGCGTCGAGCTCGCGCGCTACGCGATCAGACGCGGACTCGTAGAGCCGTAGACGGCGCCTGGCGGCGTCATCGGCCCCTCACGTGCGATGCACGCCGCGGGGCCTGCTTCCTTGCCAGCCACCGCCTACGACTCCACGTCTCCGTCTACCCTCGTGGGCGTGAACCCGCGGATCGCGATCGCGCTGGTGGTGGTTGCCGTGGCGGCGTTCGGCGCCATCGCGCTGGCCGCGACCAACTCGTCAGACGAGACGTCGAGCGGTACGCGGTTCGCTGGCGCGACGCTGCCGGCCGGGTTGAAGGCGCCTGAGATCGCGTTGCCCGACGAGGAGGGCGACGTCGTGCGGATGGCCGCCCTGCGCGGCCAGCCGGCGATCGTGACCTTCCTCTACTCGAACTGCGAGGACAGCTGCCCGGCGCAGGCGCAGCAGGTCAAGGGCGCGCTCAACGAGCTTGGCCGTGACGTGCCGGCACTCGCGATCTCGGTCGATCCGGCCAACGACACTCCGGACAGCGCGCGCGCCTTCCTCTCCAAGCAGCGGATGACCGGGCGGATGCGGTTCGTGCTCGGGACCCGCCCGGAGCTGCGCCGCATCTGGCGCGGATACGCCGTCGAGCCGCAGCTCGACGACCTCGACCACACAGCGCGTATCGTGCTGGTAGACGGCAACAGCGTCCAGCGGGTCGGCTATCCGCTCGGTGAGGTCACCCCCGAGCGCTTGGCCCACGATCTGCGGCTGCTGGCAGCCGGGCGCTGATCCGAAGGGCCGCGCCGATAACCTCATAGGTCGCCCTAACGCCGGCGACGACCACGACTTGGAAGGCACGGAGAACGCCACCGCATGAGCTTGGAGATCCAGAACCTGCACGTACGCATCGAGGAGCGCGAGATTCTGCGCGGGCTGAACCTCACGGTGCGCAAGGGTGAGACACACGCATTGATGGGCCCCAACGGCTCCGGCAAGTCGACGCTCGCCAACACGATCATGGGCAACCCGACCTACGAGGTCACCGAGGGCAAGATCCTCTTCAACGGCGAGGACCTGACCGAGGCCGACCCCGACGAGCGCGCCCGCGCCGGCCTCTTCATGGCGTTCCAGTACCCCGCAACGATTCCGGGCGTGTCGGTCGCGAACTTCCTCCGAATGGCGGTCAACGCCAAGCGCGAGGAGCCGATCAAGGTCAAGGAGTTCGGCCAGATGCTCGGCGAGAACATGGAGCTGCTGCGGATCGACCGCGCCTTCACCAGCCGCTACCTCAACGAGGGCTTCTCCGGCGGCGAGAAGAAGCGCGCCGAGATCCTCCAGCTCGCGATGCTGAAGCCGGAGATCGCCGTGCTCGACGAGACCGACTCAGGACTCGACATCGACGCGCTGCGGATCGTCTCCGACGGTGTCAACGCGCTACGCGGACCCGAGATGGGCTCGCTGATCATCACCCACTACACACGCATCCTCGACTACGTCAAGCCGGAGTTCGTCCACATCCTGCTCGACGGCCGGATCGTCCGAGAGGGCGGCCCCGAGCTCGCCGCCGAGCTCGAGGACACCGGCTACGACCAGATCCGCGAGGAGGTCGCGGCCGCCAATGCCTCCTAGCTGGCTGGAGGAGAAGCGCACCGCCGCGCTCTCGGCCTACGAGGCGGAGCCGGTGCCGACCTGGCGCCGCTCGGGCTTCTGGACGACGTCGCTGCGCGATCTTGACGTCGACGCGCTCGAGCCACGCCGCTACGAGCCGGTCGGCTCCGAGCAGGAGCTGCCGAGCGAGGTTCGCGACGCGCTCGACGGCGAGCCGGGCGCTCTGATCGTCCAGCGCGGGGCGAGCACGATCCTGATCGAGGTCGACGCCGAGCTGACCGAGCAAGGCGTGATCGTGATGCCGCTCGAGCAGGCCGTCGAGGAGCATGGCGAGCTGGTGCGCGAGCACTACATGCGCCGGCTCTCGGAGGCCGAGGGCAAGTTCCCCGCGGCGACCGCCGCGTTCTGGACCGGCGGCGTGTTCATCCACGTGCCGGCGAACGTCCGCGTCGAGAAGCCGATCCAGAGCGTCTACGCGATCGACGAGCCCGGCACCGCGCAGTACGCGCACACGCTGGTGGTCCTCGGCGAGAACTCCGAGTGCGCGATTCGCGAGTACTGCCTAGGTGCAGACATCGACGGCCAGGCGCTGCATGCCGGCGCGTTCGAGCTCTACACCGCACCCGGCGCCCGCGCCAAGGTCGCCCACTTCCAGGACTGGGGCCGCGGCGAGATCTACGACATCTCGACGAAGCGCATTGAGATCGCGCGCGACGCCTTCGTGTCGTGGGTGCCCGTACACCTCGGTGGACGGCTGACCAAGCAGACGCTCGACATCATCACGGCGGAGCAGGGCTCCGACATGCGTCATACGGGTCTCTACTTCACCGAGCGCAACGAGCACCTCGACCTGTTCACCACGGACCTGCACGAGGCACCGCACACCGCTGGCGACACGGTCTGGAAGGGCGCGCTGACCGGCGAGTCGCGCGCGTCGTACGAGGGCCTGATCGAGATCATCGAGGGCGCCACGAACTCCCATACCTACCTCCAGACTCACCAGATGCTGCTCTCCCAGCGGGCGAAGGGCGACGCGATTCCGTCGCTGATCGTCAAGGTCGACGACGTCTCGGCGTCGCACGGCGGCACCGTCGGAGAGCTCGACGAGGAGCAGATCTTCTACATGATGACCCGCGGGATCTCGCGGATCGAGGCGGTCCGGACACTCGTCGAGGGCTACTTCGAGGAGGTCGTGCAGCGGCTCGACGATCCGGGCCTCGAGACGCTGATCCGCCGCCGAATCGGCGAGAAGCTGCTCGCCGCCGAGGATCAGGTCAAGGAGTTCGTCGGACACCGGGCGGGAGCGGCACAGGAGGCGTGACGGTGCCCCCGCCCTCCGCCGCCACGAAGCCGCTCGCGGAGGTGCGCGCCGACTTCCCGATCCTGTCGCGCGAGCGCGACGGCAAGCCGATCGTCTACCTCGACTCGGCGGCGACCTCGCAGAAGCCGACCGCCGTCATCGAGGCGATGGACGCCTACTACCGGCGCTCGAACGCCAACGTCCACCGCGGCGTCTACGAGCTGTCGCAGGAGGCGACCGACCTCTTCGAGGGCGCGCGCGCGCGGATCGCCGCGTTCGCCGGCGGCGAGACCGACACGACGATCTTCGCCCGCAACGCGACCGAGGCGATCAACCTCGTCGCCTACGCCTGGGGACAGGACAACGTCGGACCGGGTGACGAGGTGCTGATCACCCACATGGAGCACCACTCGAACATCGTCCCGTGGCAGCTGCTGTGCCAGCGCCAGGGCGCGAAGCTGCGCTACCTCGGCGTCTCCGACGACGGTCAGCTGTCGCTCGGCGAGCTCGACGCGGCGCTGAGCAGCGGGCGGGTCAAGCTCGTCTCGGTAGCCCACATCTCGAACGTCCTGGGAACGATCAATCCAGTCGCCGAGATCGTCCGCCGCGCGCACGTGGCGGGGGCGGTCACCCTGATCGACGGCTCGCAGGCGATGCCGCAGCTGCCGGTCGACGTCGCCGCGATCGACTCCGACTTCTACGCCTGGACGGGCCACAAGGCTCTCGGCCCGACCGGGATCGGTGTGCTCCACGGCCGCCGCGAGCTGCTCGAGACGATGGGCCCGTTCCTCGGCGGCGGCGACATGATCGCCTCGGTCGGCTTCGACACGTCGACCTGGAACGACCTGCCGTGGAAGTTCGAGGCCGGGACGTCGGCGATCGCCGAGGGCGTCGGGCTCGGCGTCGCGATCGACTACCTGTCGGCGATCGGCATGGACACCGTCCGCGCCCACGAGCGCGAGCTGACCGCCTACACGCTCGAACGGCTGGAGGACGTCGAGGGACTGCGCGCCTTCGGACCGGTCGACCCCGACATGCGCGGCGGCGTCGTCTCGCTCGAGCTGAAGGGAATTCACCCGCACGACCTCGCCGAGATCTGCGATCGCGAGCACGTCTGCATCCGTGCCGGCCACCACTGCGCTCAGCCGCTGATGCGCGAGATGGGCGTGCCCGCGACCGCGCGCGCCAGCTTCCACGTCTACAACACCCACGAGGACGTCGACCGCCTGATCGCCGCCCTCCAGACCGCCCGCGAGGTGTTCGCGCTCTGATGGACGCCCTCTACCGCGACTACATCCTCGACCACTACAAGGACCCGCGCAACTTCGGCGAGCTCGAGCCGCACGACCGCGAGTGGCACGACCACAACCCGCTCTGCGGCGACGAGCTAGGCGTTCACCTGATCGTCGACGACAGCGGCACCGTCACCGACCTGCGCTTCCACGGCCACGGCTGCGCGATCTCCCAAGCCTCCGCCTCGATCGCCTCCGAGGAGCTGATCGGCATGAAGGCCGAAGCCATCGCCGCCCTCGGCGCCGACTGGATCATCGACCTACTCGGCATCGAGATCTCCCCCACCCGCCGCAAGTGCGCGCTGCTCAGCCTCAAAGTCATGCGCGGCGCCGTAACCGGCGACGCTAGCTGGCCCGAGTAGCTTCCCAGCGCCTAGGCGGCGTGGCCGCGAGCAGGCACGGTGTCCGCCTTAGCGATCTTGCCCGCACGTCCGAGCACGACGACCTCGCCCCCGCCGGCCTGGCGGGTGAGATCCTTTGCGCGCCGAACGGCGTCGCTCTTGCGCTTCAGATGAGCGCTCGCACGGACGTGGCCCTCCTTGACGACGTCCCATCCGCCGGCTTCGCCCTTGACTACATATCGGTTGGGGATGGCTGACATCGCGCTTCCTTCGTCGTCGAATCGATTCTGCATTTCAGCTTAGGGGCTACGTCGGATGACCGCTTCCTGGCGGTGGAGCGGCGAGCTCAGGAGCACCTAGTGGATGCGTCGTCGCGTCGTAGAAGTAGATTCGCTCCGCTCCCAGACGCAGGAAGATCTCGCTTTGGCGAGCGAGCAGCTCGGCTCTCGCCCCAGCACGCATCGAGATCGCCAACGGACGCGCAGGATGCTCGCTAAGGGCAGCGACCAGGTGCTCGTCCTGACGGCCGAGATTGCTGCCGAAGACCACCAGCGGGAGGTCCATAGCACGCAGCTGGTCGAGGGCATGCGCGAGGTAGTCATTGGCCTCGATCGCGCGTAGCTTGTCGTGGGCAGATCCCTCTGTCACGAGCAGTGGCCTTGCCTGCGGATCCCCATCGATCGGCTGCCCAAACTGATCGAGGATCGTCTGAAGCGATCCAACACGCTTCCAGGTCGTCCCGGAGCTGCCGACGACGAGATGCAGGGCCCCGTGTAGGTAGTAGACGGGCACCTCGCCCTCGTAGACGGAGTGTCGGCGTGGATCGAACTCGCAGCGCCCGCCGTAGCGAAAGTGGTCCTTGAACGGTCTGTACTTCCCGCCGTAGCCCATTGCCCAGTAGATCAGGAGGTCGTACGACGTCGTGAACACCCACTCTGAGGCGGCCATTACGGCTCGAATGGTTGCCAGGGTCTTAGCCGGAACTTGCGCGCGAGCCAGGTGCACCTGCCGCACGGCGTGCCCGAGCGCTCGCTGGATGCTCCGGTAGCGCTCGTACAGCCGGCCGGCGTCGACGCCTACCGTCTCGGCGACCCGAACGGCGGTGTTGACATCGGCCAGGACGCGCTCGAAGTTCGTCGTCCCATCGAACAGCGCTCGGTCCGCGCCGGTCAGGTGCTCTCTGGCCGCTTGCTCCATCAGCGTCTGGTAGCCGAACGGCTCCCAGACGTTGATGCTCAGACCGTTACCAAGCAGGAGCCCTTGCCACGCCTCAGCGTCGACAATTTCCCTCCAGTCACAAAGCGTCCCGTCCGGCTCTCCCGCCACGGGATGTGTCTACCACCTGCCTACGACCGATCCTGCAGCTAGCGCTGCCTTGGTGCCGAGTCGTTACAGAACTAGCCGATCGAGCCGACCATCTCCAACTGGATGAGCCGGTTGAGCTCGACGGCGTACTCCATCGGGAGCTCCTTGGTGACGGGCTCGATGAAGCCGTTGACGATCATCGCGGCGGCCTCCTCCTCGGAGAGGCCGCGCGACTGGAGGTAGAACATCTGCTCGTCGGAGATCTTGCCGACGACGGCCTCGTGGGCGACGGTGACGTGCGGGTTCTGGATCTGGATGTCGGGCCAGGTGTCCGAGCGCGAGTGCGGGTCCATCATCAGGCCGTCGCACTGAACGTGGGACTTCGAGCCCTGCGAGTTGTGACCCATCCGGACGAGGCCGCGGTAGCCCATGATCCCGCCGTCCTTGGAGATCGACTTGGCGAGGATGTTCGAGGTCGTGTTCGGCGCGAGGTGGACGACCTTGGCGCCGGTGTCCTTCCAGACGTCGCCGGAGGCGACGCCGACGTTGAGGTGGTCGGCGCGCGCGCCCTCGCCCATCAGGAACGAGCCCGGGTAGAGCATCACCTTCTTGGCGCCCATCGAGCCGCCGACCCACTCGACGGTGCCCTCGGCCTCGACGATCGCCCGCTTAGTGTTGAGGTTGAAGACGTCCTTCGACCAGTTCTGGACGGTCGTGTAACGCGCCTTCGCGCCCTCCTTGACGAAGATCTCGACGACGGCGGAGTGCATCGAGTTGACGCTGTAGGTCTGCGCCGTGCAGCCCTCGATGTAGTTCACCTCGGAACCCTCGTCGGCGATGATCAGCGTGTGCTCGAAGGTGCCCTCGTTGGCGCCCTCCATGCGGAAGTAGGCCTGCAGCGGCAGGTCGACCTTGACGCCCTTCGGAACGTAGAGGAACGAGCCGCCAGACCAGACCGCGCCGTGCAGCGCCGAGAACTTGTTGTCCTGCGGCGGGACGCACTTCTTCATGAAGTACTCCTGCACCAGCTCGGGGTACTCCTGGATCGCGGTGTCCATCGAGCAGAAGAGGATCCCGAGGTCGGCGTACTCCTTCTTCAGCCCCTCGTAGACCGGGTCCTGGCGCCAGACGCCAACGACGCCGGCGAGGTGCTCGCGCTCGGCCTGCGGGATGCCGAGGTCCTCATATGTCTTCTTCATCTCCTCCGGGACATCGTCCCAGGAGTCGTAGCGACCGGCCTCGGGCGGGCTGTAGAGCACCAGCTCGTCGAGGTCGAGGTCGGAGAGGTCGACGCCCCAGGTCGGGATCGGCTTGCGCTCGAAGATGTCGTAGGACTTCAGGCGCAGGTCTCTCATCCACTGCGGCTCGTCCTTGATCTTCGAGAGCTCCTGGATCACCTCACGCGACACGCCCTTCTTCGCAACGAGCTGTCCCTGGTCGTCCTCGACGATCGGGCTCGGCTTGGCGATTCGGGTCTTGTCGTTAGTGGCCATCAGATCCTGTGCTCGGGGTCAGGTCCGCAGGGGGAGGTGCGGCCTACAAGTGTATCGAGGGCATCCGGCGGCCCGAAGGCTCGGCGGCGCCAAGTCGGATACGGTCGGCCGATGGACCTATACATCTGTTACGGCACGTTCCAGACACCGCGCCCCGGCGGCCATCCCTGCCGCCGCGCCTACCACGCGCTGCGCGACGCCGGCTACGAGCCGAAGCTGATCAAATCCTACGGCCTCGCGGTGCTGCCGGACATCGTCAATCAGACCGCCGGCCGCAAGAAGGCGAAAGAGCTGACCGGAAGCTATGCGGTGCCGGTGCTGGTGACCGTCACCGCGCCGCCGTCGAAGTCGTACTCCGTGCGCGCGCTGCTGCTCGCCAACAACGGCGGCGAGCTCGACCCCGACGTGCCCGCCGCGCTCAGCGCCGCCGCCGACCGCGCGCGGCTGACCGTCGCGCTCGACGCCGCCGG
>CAMLNW010000063.1 GCA_946481495.1 uncultured Actinomycetes bacterium | reverse complement strand
GCCCGGCCTCGGCGGCCTCGAAGGCGGCCCTCGAAGCCGTCACCGTCGGCGACGGGGCGTATATTGGGGCCGGGTCGGTGATCTCCGAGGACGTTCCGCCCGGTGCGCTCGGAATCTCGCGGCCAGAGCAGAAGAACGTCGACGGCTACACGGAGCGGATCGAGAAAGAGCGGGGATGAGCGCGATCGCCACCGACACGGAGCTGACCGCTGGGACATTCATCCCGGCCAGCTACGACAAGCGACTGATGGTCGCCGCTGGCCGCGCCACGCAGGCGCTCGGCGCGAAGATCGCCGACAACCTCGGCGTCGACATCGCCGACGCCGGCCTCAAGACCTTCTCCGACGGCGAGGTCTACTGCCGCTACGCCGACTCGATCCGCGGTGCCGACCTGTTCATCGTCGCCTCGATCGCCGGCAGCGACGAGCACGACATGACCGTCAACGACTCCCTGATGGAGCTGATGGTCATGGTCCACGCGGCCAAGCACGCCTCGGCGCACCGGATCATCGCCGTCACTCCCTGGTACGGCTACTCGCGCCAGGACAAGAAGTCAGCGCCGCGCGAGCCGATATCCGCGCGTCTGGTCGCAGAGATCCTCGAGACCGCGGGCATCGACCGGCTCGTCACGATGGACCTCCACGCCGGCCAGATGCAGGGCTTCTTCTCGAAGCCGGTCGACCACATGACCGCAATGCCGATCCTGACCCAGTTCGTCAGCGACCAGCTCGCCGGCCAGGACCTCGTGATCATCGCTCCCGACGCCGGCCGCGTGAAGCTCGTGCGCAAGTTCGCGCAGAAGGTAGGCGCCCCGTACGCGCTGCTCGAGAAGGAGCGCCCGACCCACCAGGTCGCCGAGATCGGCTATGTGATCGGCGACGTCAAGGACAAGGTCGCGGTGATCGTCGACGACATCATCGACACTGGCGGCACACTCAGCGCCGCCGCCCAGACCGTCCTCGACGAGGGCGCCTCGAAGGTCTACGCGGTTGCCACCCACGGTGTCTTCTCAGGCAACGCCTTCGCGACGCTCGAGGCCTCGCCGCTCGCCGGGATCGTCGTCACCGACACGATCCCGTTGCGCGACGGCGCTCCGGAGCGGATCCAGGTGCTGACCAGCGCCGACATCCTCACCGACTCGATCCGCCGCATCTTCCTCGACGACTCCGTCTCGGAGATCTTCGAGGGCGAGAACCAGCTCTTCTAGACCGCGTCCGCCAACGCGGATATGGTCGTCGCCATGTACGAGTTTCTCCTGACGATCCATGTCCTGGCAGCCGTCATCTGGGTCGGCGGCGGCATCGCGATGCACATCCTCGGCCGCAGAGTGCTCAAACGGAACGATCCGCAGGAGATCTACAAGTTCTCCGAGGAGGTCAACCTCATCGGGCTGCGGCTCTACGCGCCGGTGTCGCTGGTCTTGCTGGTCGCCGGCATCCTGCTTGTGAATCAGGTGGAGTCAGGTGCTGAGTTCTCACAGCTCTGGATCACGCTCGGCTTCCTCGGCTGGATCATCAGCTTCCTCGTCGGGATCGGCTACTACGGCCCGCAGGACAAGAAGCTGCAGGCGCTCGTCGCGGCCGAGGGGCCGACCGCTCCTGGCGTCGTCGCGAACGTCCGTCAGGCGCTGCTCGTCAACTCGATCGAGATCCTGATCCTCGTTCTGGTCATCATCGATATGACGACCAAGCCAGGCCTCTAGCCTCGAAGTAATCCCACTCGGCGCGGCCGAGCTCGGTCGCGGGCTCGTCGCCGAACCACCACTCGCGGCCGATCCGGTACCAGTTGCGGGTGGCGCCGAGCTGACCGAGGACGGCGAGCATCCCGAGCTCCATCCGCCGGCCCATCAGCTCGTTCGCGGGCACGTTCTCACGCCGCATCAGGTCGTAGTACTCCGAGCGCGGGTCGGACGCGGCGCTGATCGCCCGCATCACGCGCCGCGAGTCGATCGTCAGCTCGCGGTCCTCCATGTACCAGCCGCCGACCGCCTCGACGTGACCCATCAGCCGCTCGGCGTCGACCTTGCTCGGGTCCTTGAGGAAGCCGAGCTCGTGCAAGGCGACGCGCAGCCGCTCCGGGTCGCGCTCGGCCGCGGCGTCGATCGCCGCGATCTCAAGCGCCACCTGCTCGCGGTCGAGCTGCTTGGTCATGCCGAAGTCGAGGAAGGCGACGCGGCCGTCCTCCATCAGCAGGTAGTTGCCGGGGTGGACGTCGGCGTTGAAGTGCAGCAGGTGGAAGATCGAGCCGAAGCAGAAGCGGAAGACGATCTCGCCGAAGCGGTCGCGCTCGGCCTGCGACAGCGCCTTGACGGCGTCGAAGCCGACGCCGTCCACCCACTCCGTGACCAGCACCCGTCCGCGCGACAGGCGCGTGATCACGTCCGGCACGTAGATGAACGGGTGACCGCGGTAGCCGCGTGAGAAGGCGCGCTGGTTCTGCGCCTCGTACTCGTAGTCGAGCTCCTCGAGCACGCGCTCCTTGAGCTCGGCGGCTGCCGCCTTGGCGTCGAGCCCCGGCGCGATCGCCTTCGCCAGCCGCATGATCATGCCGGCGTTCTGCATGTCGGCGCGCAGCGCCTCGGCGACGCCCGGATACTGGATCTTCACCGCCACGCGGCGGCCGTCGGGCAGCGTCGCCCGGTGGACCTGGCCGATCGAGGCCGCCGCGGCGGCCTCGTGCTCGAACTCCTCGAACAGCTCCTCGACCGGCTCCTCCCACTCCTCGTCGAGCACCTTGCGGACCTGGTCCCAGGGCATCGGCGGCGCCTCGGAGCGCAGGTTCGCCAGCTTGTCCTGGTACAGCTCGCGGTACTCGTCGGGCAGGAAGTCGGTGTCGACGAACGAGGCGAGCTGGCCGATCTTCATCGCCGCGCCCTTCATCGTCCCGAGCGTGTCGACCATCCGCTCGGCCGCCTCCAGGTGACGTTTGTCGAGCTGCGCCGCCGCCTCCTCCTTCGAACGCGCCAGATTGGCCGCGCGCGTCCCAGCCCAACGCGCTCCCTGACTGCCGATTACCGTGCCGACCTGAGCCGTCCGGCGCACCCTCCCCTTGGGTATCGAGCGGTCGTCCTTGGCCATCGCGCTCACCCTAGAGGCCCAGTGGTCTACACTGGCCGGCCGTTATGGCTTCCAAGCGTCCCACCTTGTCTGTCGATGTTCGTGAGGAGCGCGGCTCCCGCGCGACCCGCCGTCTGCGCCGCGCCGGCCTCGTGCCCGGCGTGCTCTACGGTGCCACCCACGACGAGACGGTCTCGTTCAAGGTCGGCGACCGCGACCTGCGCCGGATCCTGATCGACGGCTCGGCGCTGATCGACGTCGAGATCGGTGGCGAGAAGTCGGTGCCGGCGATCCTCAAGGACCGCCAGCTGCACCCGGTGCGCGACGAGGTCATGCACGTCGACTTCCTCGAGGTCAACCTCTCCGAGAAGATCCGCGCCTCTGTCGCGATCGAGCTCGAGGGTGGCGAGGACGCCCCAGGCGTCAAGGAGGGCGGCGTCCTCGACCACGCGACGCGCGAGGTCGAGATCGAGGCGCTGCCGACTGACATCCCGGAGCAGATCGTCGTCGACGTGTCGGCGCTCGAGATCGGCGCCACGCTGACACTTGCCGAGGTCACCGCGCCGGACGGCGTCGAGTTCACGCACGAGCCGCTCGACGAGCTCGTCGTTGCAAGCGTCGTGCTGCCGACCAAGGTCGAGGAGCCCGAGATCGAGGCCGAGACCGAGGTCGTCGGCGAGGAGGGCGAGGCTGCCGAGGGCGAGGCCGCCGAGGGTGGCGACTCCGACTCCGGTTCCGACGACTCCGACGGAGGCGAGTAGCACCTAGCGATGGGGCTGTTCCGCCGTCGGGAGGAGGGCGACGGGGGCAGGGTCGACTGGCTCGTCGTCGGCCTGGGCAATCCTGGCCAGAAGTACGCCGGTACGCGCCACAACGTCGGCTTCGAGGTCGTCGCGCTGGCCGCTCAGCGCTGGGACCTGCCGAAGGCCAAGCAGAAGTTCGCCGGTCTCTACAGCGAGGGCCGCATCGCGCCCGGTGGCCCGCGCGTCGGCGTGCTGCTGCCGCAGACCTTCATGAACGAGTCGGGCAACTCGGTTGGCCCGGCGCGCGGCTCGCTGCACCTGCCGCTCGACCGGATCGTGGCCATCCACGACGAGATCGACCTACCGTTCGCCCGCATCGAGAGCCGTCTCGGCGGCGGCCTCGCCGGCCACAACGGCCTCAAGTCGCTCGAGCGCGGCCTCGGGGGACGCGACTTCCACCGTCTGCGCGTCGGCGTCGGCCGTCCGGACACCACAGATCCGGCAATCGTCGTCCCCTACGTCCTTGGCCGCTTCGACGAGCCGAAGGAGGACGTTCAGAGATTGGTCGAGGACGCTGTCGACGAGCTGGAGCGGCTCGTGACTGCTGCCGAAGAGCCGATCGACGCGTAATTCTTCCGGCCTGAGCCAGTTGGGTCGATGAACGGGCCAAACGACCCAAGGAACACGATGCTCCAGAAGACCGTCCTCACCGTCGCCGCGCTCGCGGGCGCCCTTGCCGTCACCGGCGCGCCGGCGTTCGCCGCCAAGGACGACCTGACGCTGATCAGCGGCGCGCTGGGCGGTCCGCCGCTCGCACCGGACCAGGTCTCGGACAGCCCCAAGGTGAGCGACGACGGGCGCTACGTCGCATTCTCGTCGAAGGCGACGAACCTCGTCGCGGGTGACGGCAACGGCATGCGTGACGTCTTCCGCCGCGACACGTGGACCGGCGAGACGCTGCTCGTCAGCCGTGCCGACGGCGCCGACGGCACGCCCGGAACCTCCGACTCCGCAACTTCGGTCGAGCAGCTGGCGATCTCCCCCGATGGTCGCTTCGTAGCCTTTCGCTCAGACGCCGACAACCTGATCGTCGGCGACGACGACGGGGTCTCGAACGTCTACGTGCGCGACGTCGCGGCCGCGCGCACGTATCTCGCGAATCGCAACGACGCGGACGTCGCGGCTGCCGGCGGCGATTCGGGCTACAACGTCGACATCTCCGGCGACGGCCGCTACGTCGTCTTCGGCACCGAGGCCACCAACATGCCCGGAACGGGGCTGGGAACCCAGATCTTCCGCCGCGACATCGTTGCGGAGACCACCGCGCTCGTCAGCAGCACGCCGGGTGGGGTGCCGGGTGACGGAGACTCGGACGGCCCGCGGATCTCCGACGACGGCACGCGCGTCGCCTTCCCCACCGGCGCCGTCAACCTCGGCGCCGACGGGAGCGATCCGATGGACGTTGACGATCGCGTCGTAGTGCGCGACCTGGCGGCGAACACGATCGCCATCGCAAGCCGTCTCGACGGTGTCGCGGGCGAGCCTCAGACAAGCTTCACGGCCCGGATCTCGGCGGACGGCACGAAGGCGGGATGGAGCACTGGCCACGGCGATCGGTTCTACGTTCGCGACCTCGCCACGGGGGCTACGGTGGAGGCTTCCCTCGCCCCAGACGGTGGCCGCATCCCGGGGTTCTGCTGCTACGACTTCGAGCTCTCCGGCGATGGCCGTCACGTCGCCAGCTATGCAGGGGGCGCGACGGGCGACTCCTACGACTACCTCGTCTACCACCGCGACACTGTCGCCGGCGTCACCCAAGTGGTCAGCCGTCCGCAGGGTGCCGCCACGGCGCCGGCGTTCTCGCGCTTCAACCAGGGTGTCGCGATCTCCGACACGGGGCGCTTCGTGGCCTTCGGCAGCACCAGCATCGTGCTCGGCGACGCCGACTACCGCGGGCCCACGCCGGGCCAGAACGACGCGGACGTCTTCCTGCGCGACGTGCTGGGCCCACCGCCGATCGTCAGCCCGGCCGACACGAGGGCTCCGGCGGTGAGCAGGGTGTCCGTCGCGCCGAAGCGCTTCCGCGTCACCAAGGCGCCGACGACGACCGTCGCCGCCAAGCGCCCGCGCACGAAGCGCCGGCTGGCGCCGCGCGGGACGGCGATCCGCTTCACGCTCTCCGAGACGGCGACGGCGCGGATCGCGATCTCCCGCAAGCGGCCCGGATTGCGGGCCAAGCGCGGTCGCCGGACCGCGTGCGTGGCGCCGACCAAGCGCAACCAGGCTGCCGCTCGCAAGGCGATCGAGAAGCGGCCGGCGATCGTCCGGCTCGAGGGCGCCGCGCGCCGCAAGGCGATCGCCAAGGCCGAGCGCAAGCTGCGCTGCACCCGCTACAAGGCGAGCGGCATTCTCACCCGCCGCGACTTGGCCGCCGGCAAGCGGTCGGTCGCTTTCAGCGGCCGTATGGGCGCCAAGGCGCTGAAGCCGGGCGCCTACCGGGTCCAGATCGGCGCAACAGACGCGGCCGGCAACCGCTCGACGCGGCGCCCGGAGACGAGCTTCCGAGTCGTCAGGTAGTCGTCGGCGAGTAGCCGCGCGGCCGCCCGCCTAGAATCGGGGCGAGGCCGCGCGGCTGGACCGGGCGGCCGTTTCGCGTGCCATGTCGCTGCGACCACTGCTCACATACGCCCAGGAGGACGAGGCCGTCGCGGCGCTGTCCGATGCTGCTCGTGAGGCTCCGCAGCGGGCGTTCGTCTCGCAGAGCATGCGGCCGTATCTGCTCGCGGCGCTGCTCGACTCGGAGCCGGATCGACCGGCGCTGGTCGTCGCGGGCGACGACCGCGCGGCGCGGGATCTCGCCGCAGATCTCAAGCAGTTCCTCGCGCCACGTCCCGTCCGCCTCTACCCGGCGCGCGGCGTCCGCTACGAGTCTCAGCTCGCGCCGACGCCGCACCTCGTCGGTCTGCGCATCGCGGCGCTCGACGAGCTGACAGACGAAGATCAGCGTGACTCGGAGCGAGGCGCGGCGATCGTCGTCGCGGGCGCCGTCGCGCTCGCCGAGAAGGTCCCCGACCCGGAGCTGCGCCCGCACGGCTTCACGATCGAGAAGGGCGGTCTGCTCGATCTCGACGAGACCGCCGCGCAGCTCGTCGCCTGCGGCTACGAGCGTGTCGAGCAGGTCGAGGAGCGCGGCCAGTTCGCGCTGCGCGGCGACATCGTCGACATCTACCCGGCGACCGAGGAGCGCGCGGTCCGCTGCGAGCTGTTCGACATCGAGGTCGAGCGGCTGACCTTCTTTTCGACCTTCACCCAGCGCTCGCTCGAGGAGGTCGAGCGGGTCGAGATCGCGCCGGCCGCCGAGCTGGCGCCCGAGCACCGCGAGCTGGCTGAGATCGCCGCGGCTGATGCGGCGTCGGCCGACGCCGACGACCGTCCCGACATCGCCGAGTTGCTGCCGGTCGACCGCTTCGGCGAGGTGCTCGACCTGCTGCCGGCCGACGCACTCGTCGCCATCGCCGCCGAGGAGGAGCTCCCGCCCGCACTGCGCGACCACTGGGACGACGTCACGACCAGCTTCCACGACACCGACGCCGGCCACCTCTACGTCGATCCCGAGCGCCTCCAGGCGAGCCTCGACGCCCGCGCGTCGCTGCGCCTGTCGAGCATCTCCGGCGACCAGCCGCACAGCTTCCGTGCCCAGGCGGCCGAGACCTCGGCGCGCTCGCTCGAGGCCGCCGAGCCAGAGCTCGAGAAGCTCGTCCGCTCGGGCTATCGCACGCTCGTTCCGTGGGCTCGCCGCGGCGAGGCCGAGCGCGCCGCCTACAACCTCGCCCGCGTCCGCGCGCAGTTTGTCGACGAGGGGCCGGGCCCGGTCGCCGCCGCCTACGGCGACGGACTCGCTCCGGGCGAGCCGGGCGTCTACTTCGCCACCGCCGCGCTGCGTGAGGGCTTTGTCTCGCCGCCGCTGAAGGTCGCGATCGTCCCCGACCACCGGCTGCTGCGCCGCCGTCGCGTCGAGCCGGTCGGCCCAGGCACCGGCGCGGGTGCGCTGACCAGCTTCACCGACCTGCGCGCCGGCACGCCGGTCGTCCACGAGGACCACGGCATCGCGCTGTTCACCGGCTTCGAGACCAAGACCGTCGGTGGCGTCACGCGCGACTACCTGCAGCTCGAGTACAAGGGCGGCGACCGCGTCTTCGTCCCAAGCGACCAGCTGCACAAGATCAGTCGCTACGTCGGTGCTGACGCCGGCGACCCGCCGCTGTCGAAGCTCGGCGGTAGCGCGTGGGAGAAGATGAAGCTGCGCGCCCGTCGCGCGGCCGAGGCGCTCGCCGGCGAGCTGATCAACCTCTACGCCGAGCGCAAGCGGCGCGCCGGCTACGCGTTCCCGCCGGACTCCGAGTGGCAGCTCGAGTTCGAGACCGCGTTCTCGTTCCGTGAGACACCCGACCAGCTCGACGCGATCGAGGCGGTGCGCGCCGACATGGAGGAGGCGCGGCCGATGGACCGCCTGATCTGCGGCGACGTCGGCTACGGCAAGACCGAGGTCGCGCTGCGTGCCGCCTTCAAGTGCGCCGCCGACTCCAAGCAGGTGATGTTCCTCGTCCCGACGACGGTGCTCGCCCAGCAGCACCACGGCACCTTCGCCGAGCGGCTGCGCGACTACCCGTTCCGGATCGAGCAGGTCTCGCGCTTCCGCTCCGAGAAGGAGGTCCGCGCGGTGCTGAAGGAGTTCGAGGAGGGCAAGGTCGACATCCTGATCGGCACCCACCGGCTGCTGTCGCGCGACGTGCGGCCGAAGGACCTCGGCCTGCTGATTGTTGACGAGGAGCAGCGCTTCGGCGTCAAGCAGAAGGAGCTGATGCGTCAGCTGCGGCTGCGCGTCGACGTGATCTCGCTGTCGGCGACGCCGATCCCGCGCACGCTGCAGATGTCGCTCGCCGGCCTGCGCGACATCTCGGTGATCGAGACGCCGCCGGAGGGGCGGCGGCCGGTCAAGACCTACGTCGGCGAGTACGACGAGGACCTCGTCCAGAAGGCGATCCAGCGCGAGCTCGACCGCAAGGGACAGGCCTACTTCCTCCACAACCGCGTCGACTCGATCGAGGAGACGGCGGAGCGGGTGCGAGCGATGTGCCCGAAGGCGCGCGTGCTGGTCGCCCACGGCCAGATGGAGGAGGGAGCGCTCGAGAAGATCATGCTCGCCTTCCTGCGCGGCGAGGCGGACGTCCTCGTCTGCACGACGATCGTCGAGTCAGGGCTCGACATCTCGAACGCCAACACGCTGATCATCGAGCGCGCCGACGAGCTCGGACTGGCCCAGCTCTACCAGATCCGTGGCCGCGTCGGGCGGTCGAAGGAGCGCGCCTACGCCTACCTGCTCTACCCGTCGGCGGCCGCTCTGACCGGCGACGCCGGCGACCGCCTGGCGACGCTGTCCGACTACACCGAGCTCGGCTCGGGCTTCAAGATCGCGATGCGCGACCTCGAGATCCGCGGCGCCGGCAACCTGCTCGGCGACGATCAGTCGGGCCATGTCGCGGCGGTCGGCTTCGAGCTCTACGTCGGGATGCTCGACGAGGCGGTTGCGGCGCTCGCCGGCGACTCGGCCGAGGAGGCGCCCGAGCCGGTCCGCGTCGACCTGCCCGTCGACGCCTTCGTCCCGGGCGACTACGTGCCCTACGAGGCGGCAAAGATCGAGATCCACCGCCGTGTCTCCGGCGCTAAGGAGATCGCCGACCTGATCATGCTGCGCGAGGAGCTCGAGGACCGCTTCGGGCCGGTTCCGGAGCCGCTCGACAACCTGATCAAGCTCCAGGATGCGCGCATCAAGCTCGGCCGCGCCGGCGTCCGCAGCGTCGATTTCGCCGGCGGCAGGCTCGCCGTCTCGCCGGTCGAGCTCGACTCCTCACAGGTCTCGGTGCTGCGCGAGCGCGTGCCCGAGGCGATCTACGAGTCCGGCCGCAGCACGGTCCGCGTGCGGGTGCCCGACGAGGCTGCGGAGCGCTTCGCGGCGGTCGTTCGAGCCGCTGAGGCGGTGCTCGAGGCGGCCAGCGAGCCGGCGCGCGCGTGACACCTGCAACAGAGTCCTGTTTGCTCCGCTAGAGTGCGCCGCTGCTTTAGGCGTCGTTGAGGAGCGACGCGTACCTATCGAGGGATGAACCTAGCCTCCATGAACCTTCTTCGTACTTTCGCGGGCGTTACGCTCGCCGGCATCTGCGCTGTGGCCGCAACGGGCTGCGGCGGCGACGACGTGCCCTCCGACGCGGTTGCGAGGGTCGGCGACGTCGTAATCACCAAGCAGGCCTTCGACCACTGGTATGCGAGCGCCGCCAAGAGCCAGGCGCAGCAGGGTGGCCCGGCCGTTCCGCCGGACCCGCCCACCTACACCAAGTGCGTCGACGCGCTGAAGGCCGCCGCGCCGAAAGGCTCGAAGCCTCAGGACAGCGACCTCAAGAAGCAGTGCAAGCAGAGCTACGACCAGCTCAAGCAGCAGGTGATGCAGTTCCTGATCCAGTCGCAGTGGGTCCAGCAGGAGGCCGCCGACCAGGACGTCAAGGTCAGCTCCAAGGAGGTCCAGACGCTCTTCGCGGATCAGAAGAAGCAGGCCTTCCCGAAGGAGAAGGCCTACGAGAAGTTCCTAAAGACCTCCGGTGCCACCGAGCAGGACATCCTGTTCCGGATCAAGCTCGACGCCCTCCAGAACAAGCTGACCGCCAAGATCCAGAAGGATCAGGAGAAGGTCACCGACGAGGACATTGAGGAGTACTACGACAAGAACAAGGAGCGCTTCGCCCAGCCGGAGAAGCGCGACCTGAACGTCGTCCTCACCAAGACCGAGGCAAAGGCCGACGAGGCCAAGAAGGCGCTCGACGACGGCGACAGCTTCGCCGCGGTCGCGAAGCAGTACTCGATCGACCAGGCGTCGAAGGCCAACGGCGGCAAGCTGCCGGCAGTCGCCAAGGGCCAGCAGGAGAAGGCGCTCGACGAGGCCGTCTTCGACGCGGACAAGGGCAAGATCGTCGGTCCGGTCAAGACCCAGTTCGGCTGGTACGTCTTCGAGGTCACCAAGACGACCCCGGCGACGCAGCAGGAGCTGAAGGAGGCCAAGGAGACGATCCGCGGCCTGCTGAAGTCCGAGCGCGAGCAGAAGTCGCTGCAGACGTTCATCGAGGACTTCCGCGAGGACTTCAAGGGCCAGACCAAGTGCCGTGAGGGCTTCGTCGTGACGGAGTGCAGCAACGCTCCCGAGGAGAAGACCGACACCACCGCGGCGCCGGGCGCCCCGCAGGGAGCACCCCAGGGCGCTCCGCAGCAGGCCCCACCGCCGCAGCAGGCCCCGCAGCCCGCTCCGTAGCTAGATGACGGAGCGGCGCGCCGCCGATCTCGTCGAGGCGCTTCAGCGTCTCGACGAGATCACCTGGCGCCTGCGCCGCGACTGCCCCTGGGATCGCGAGCAGGACGAGCGCTCGATCGTCCCGCACACGATCGAGGAGGCCTACGAGCTCGCCGACGCCGCCCACTCGGGCGACGACGCGAAGCTGCTCGACGAGCTCGGTGACGTCCTCTTCCAGGTGATGTTCCTGTCGATGCTGCTCGAGGAGCGCGAAGTCAGCTCGCTCGCCCAAGTTGCAGATCACTGCCGCGAGAAGCTGATCCGCCGCCACCCGCACGTGTTCGGCGAGGCGGCGGCGGAGACCGCCGGCGAGGTGCTCGAGAGCTGGGCCAAGATCAAGCGCGAGCAGGAGCGCGACGGCGACGTCTTCGGCGATCTGCCAGAGAACCTGCCCGCCACGCTCTACGCCAAGAAGGTGCTGAAGCGCGCCCAATCGGCCGGTCTGGTTGAGCGTGCTGGACCCGGTGAGGGCGGCGGCCCGCCGCCTGGCGACGACGCCTTCGAGGCGATCGGGGCGCGGCTGTTCGAGATGGTCGAGGCGGCCAGCGCCGCGGGTGTCGATCCGGAGTCCGCGCTGCGCGAGCATGCGCGTCGCTTCAAGGAGCGGATCGAACAGCAGGCCGAGAGCGCCGAGCCATAGGATCAGCCGCCTCCGCTGACCCCCGAGGAGGTAGATCCGAGCCCGTGAGCGCAATCGAGAAGGTCCACGCCCGTCAGATCCTGCACAGCCGCGGCAACCCGCCC
>CAMLNW010000062.1 GCA_946481495.1 uncultured Actinomycetes bacterium | reverse complement strand
AGCTCGGGCTCGCTGTCGGCGGTCGCGCGGACGAGGCTGCCGTCGGCGGTGACGAGCTCGATCGCCCGGACGGCGTTGGCCGCCAGGCCAAGCTTGCGCGAGGCGAGGCTGAGACCGCCACCGAGGTGGTAGCCGGCGACGCCGACGGTTCGCGACGAGCCGGCGATCGGCGCGAGGCCGTGCGGAGTGGTCGCGTCGGACACCTCTCCCCAGAGCGCGCCACCGGCGATCCGGGCCGTCCGCGCCGCGGCATCGACCTCGACGCCGGTCATGCGATCGGTGCGCAGCAGCAGGCAGCCGGCGAGCGACTCGATCGCCTGGGCGGCGTGACCGGTGCGTTGCGGCGCCACGCGCAGCCCTCTCGCGCGCGCGAGGTCGATGGCGGCCACGACGCCCTCCGCGCTCTCCGGGTAGGCGATCAGCTCGGGCCGCTGGTCGGCGGCCAGGTTGAACGCCTGCCGAGACGCGTCCCACTCGCTATCGCCAGGCGAAACGGAATCGACGGAGATCTCGCTGGGGGTCACGTGCTGAGACTAACCGGCGAACGCGAGCTTGCAGCGCTCAGGTTGGACGAATGTCGGACCGATCAATCCCCTAATTCAGCCAACGGGCCGAATTCTCCGGCCAAAAGGCTGGTTGGCTCAGCAACTACAGATCGGACTCGCCGTGTCCTCACTCACATTCCTCAAGCATCTTGTTGGTTGTCTGGTGGCGTGCATGCTGCTTGCTCTCCCTAGTACTGCGCTGGCCGAGGATCCGCAGCTGACGATCAACCCCGGCTCCCACGACTTCGGCATCGTCGAGCTCAACCGTGGCGGGTCGCAGACCGGCTTCAACGTCCAGAACGTGGGCGCCGACTGGGCCCAGCTGTCGACCCAGATCACCGGGCCGGACGCGAGCGCGTTCTGGTTCGCCTGGGACGGCTGCGGCGGCGGCAACTTCTCCCCCGGCTCGACCTGCGGGCTCGGCGTCCAGTTCAACCCGACCGAGCCGCGTGAGTACCACGCGACGCTGAAGGTCAGCGCCGGCGGCGTCGACTTCACCGCAGAGCTGACCGGCACCGGAGGCCTGCGCCAGGTGACGGCGACCCCCAACCCGGTCGACTTCGGCGCCGCCGTCGTCGGCGAGAGCGCGACGCACACGGTGACGATGCAGAACAGCGGCAACGTCTTCTTCCAGTCGATGGTCGCGATCCCGCGCTCGGCTCCCTCCAGCGCGAGCACCTTCACGAGGCCGAGCACGCCGAGGCGACGCTGGCGATCATCGGCGAGGGCGAGCCGATGCTGATCGTGCTGCGCGGCGACGGTCTCGCCGCGGCGGGTGACGAGCCCGCTCCCGCAAAGGCCAAGCCAGTGAGGAAGCCGGCGCGGATCGCCTTCAACTGGCGCCGCGGCCTGCCCGCCCCCTACCAGGGCAACCGCGTCGATCTCGGCGTCGCCCGCTGCGTCGGCGTGCCGACCTGCCGCGTCAGCGTGCGGGCCTGGCTCGTGACCAGCGGCGTCGGCGAGACAGCCGGAACGCGCACGACGAACGTCAAGCGCAGCACCTGGTGGGTCGGCAACGGCAGCTCCGTCTCCCTCTGGGTCCCGCGTGACCTCGCCGGCTCCCGGGCGCGACTGATCGTTGACCTGCGCACCAAGGCCGCCGGCCGCCCGGTCGGTGTCCAGCGACTGAACGTACGACTGCTCGAGGGCGTGCGCCGCGGCGGTGCCGTGGTCGCCACGCCGCAAGACGGCCGCTAGCGACGGCGGTACGGCGAACCCGCCCGGGGGTAAGGCCCGGGCGGGTTCTAGCTCTACTCACGCGCCGGCCAGCCGCCAGGCGAAGAGGACGGCCGCGACGGAGGTCGCGAGGTTGAGGCTGGAGACGCCGGGGCGCATCGGGATGCGCAGGTGGCCGTCGGCGGCGGCGATGGCATCTGTGCTGAGGCCGTGGCGCTCGCTGCCAAAGGCGTAGATCGCGTCAGGTGGCAGGGCACGCGGGTCGATCGCGTCGCCCTCGGGGTCGATCGCGAACAGCGGGCGGCCGGCGCGATCGAGGTGCTCAACGCCGCCGATCCGGCCGACCGGCAGCGCGAAGTGGAGCCCGCCGGAGCCGCGGATCGCGACCGGGTCCCACGGATCCTGCTCGCCGGTGGTGATGACGCCGGCGGCGTCGGCTCCCGCCGCGACACGGACGACGGCTCCGAGGTTGCCGTGATGGCGCGGATCCTCGAGCAGGACGACCGGCGCGTCTGGGCGCGCGGCGAGCACGGCCGCGGCGTCGAAGGCAGGGCGCCGGGCGATCGCCGCCACGCGCGTGTGATGGGCGTACGGGCCGAGTTCGCGGTAGACGTCCTCGGAGACCGGAGTGGCCAGATCGCGCAACCGTTCTCCGACGTCGGGCGCCAGCTCGGCAGCCAGCCGGTCGAGCTCGCCCGGCTCGCTCGTCAGGACGGCTTCGATCGCACCGCCGAACCGCAAAGCGTGCTTCAGCGCGTGAAATCCCTCCATAATCGCCCACTCGTCAGCCCCGCGTGCCTGGCGAAAACGGTCGACCAATCGGCGCTGAGCGGCGTCGTCCCCCATGCAGTGAGCTTACGCCGCCGCGCGACGAGCTTTTGCACTGGCTTTCGTCCGAACCCGTTCGATAGCCTGCCTGGTTCGGCTCCGAACTTCTGCCCGCGGCCCTGCGCCGCGTTCGTCACTCACGCTCTTGCTCCCGCTGCACCAGGCCCTACGTACTCCGATCCTCGCGGCGTCGGTGCTGGCCCTTGCGCTCGGGCTGACGGCCGCCGCGAGCGGGGCGCCAACGCTGTCGATCCTCTCAGGGCCCGACGGCCCCGTCAATAACAACGCGCCGCTATTCATGTTCCAGGCCCAGGACGGCGCGACCGTCGAGTGCTCGGTCGACCAAGGCACCGCCAACTACGGCCCGTGCACGGGCGGAACGAGCCACACGCCGGCCGCGCTGCCCGACGGCGCCTACACCTTCCGCGTGCGCGCGACCGACGCGGTCCCCGAGCAGACCGTCGCGACGCGCTCCTTCATCGTCGACACCGTCGCCCCGGCGGCCTCCGTCGCGTCCGGACCGACCGGCCCGACCAACGACGACACGCCTACCTTCGGCTTCACCGCCGAGGTCGGCGCCGCGGTCGTCTGCTCGGTCGACCAAGGCACGCCGGCCTACGGACCGTGCTCAGGCGCCGGCACGCACACGCCAGCGACGCTGCCTGACGGGAGCTACTTCTTCCGCGTGCGCGCGAGCGACGCCGCCACCAACATCGGCGTGCCGGCAGTGCGCGCCTTCTCGGTCGACACCGTCGCGCCGAGCTCGGCGATCGACTCCCCGGCACTCGGGACGACCGACGACCAGAGCCCGTCGTTCGCCTTCAGCGCGGCGGGTGCGGTCAGCTTCGAGTGCCGCCGCGACAGCGAGCAGTTCGCGCCTTGCACGTCGCCGAAGAACTACGCCGGGCTGACGGAGGGCCCGCACGAGTTCGCCGTCCGCGCCAAGGACGCGGCGGGCAACGTCGACGCGACGCCGGCGGTCGAGAGCTTCACGATCGACCTGACCAACCCGACACTGGCGATCACCGCCGAGCCGGGTGCCGCGACCAACGACACGACGCCCTCGTTCGGCTTCAGCGCTGAGGGCGGGACGACCGTCCACTGCTCGCTCGACCAGGGAACGCCGATCTGGGTGCCGTGTGCGGCCACGTTCACGTCGACGCCACTCCCCGACGGGGCCTACACCTTCCGCGTGCGCGCGGTCGACGCGGTTCCCACCCACGAGACGATCGAGACGCACGCCTTCACGGTCGACACGGTCGCGCCCGACACGCTGATCGGCAGCGGACCGGCGATCCTGACCAACAGCGCGAGCCCGTCGTTCACGTTCAGCTCGAACGAGGGGCCGAGCGTCGGCTTCCAGTGCCGCCGCGACAGCGAGAGCTTCGCGCCGTGTGGATCGCCGAAGGCATATGCCGGGCTGACCGACGGCGCCCACAGCTTCCAGGTGCGGGCCGTCGACGTCGCGGGGAACATCGATCCAACCGTCGCGACCTCGAGCTTCACGATCGACACCGTCGCCCCCACGGTGGCGATCACGTTCGGACCGCTCGGCACGACGACCGACGACTCGCCGCTGTTCGAGTTCTCGATCGGCGGCGCGACCAGCTTCGACTGCTCGATCGACAAGGGAACGCCCAGCTTCGGCGCGTGCTCGTCGGCTGGATCGCACGTCGTGACCCAGCGCCTGGCGGATGGCTCCTACACCTTCCGCCTCCGCGCCAACGACGCGGCGGGCAACACGACGGTCGCGACGCGCTCGTTCACGGTCGGAACCGGCACGACCCCGCCGCCGGTCTCACAGCCACCCGTGACGGCGACGACGGAACGCCTGCTGAGCCCGTTCCCGCTCGTGCGCCTGGCGGGCAGCCTGCGCGGCAGCGGTGTCAAGGTGAGCACGCTGACGGTGCGGGCTCCGCGCGGTGCGCTGGTCCGTGTTCGCGTCCAGCCGCGCTGCGCCAAGAACGCCCGTTGTGCCGCCAAGCAGGGCAACGCCACGGTGGGCAGTAAGGGCCTCGTGCGCTTCAAGCGCCTCGAGCTGAGCTACCGCGAGGGAACGACGATCGAGATCCGCGTGTCCCAGGGAGGCCTGATCGGCAAGTACACCCGCTTCGTGGTCCGGCGTGGCAAGGCGCCCAAGCGCCAGGACCAGTGCCTGAAGCCCGGAGCGAAGCGCGGCAGCGCATGCCCGACCGGTTGACCGCGACCGTCGTGGCCACCACCGCGGCGCTCGCCGCCGTGGCCTTTGGCGGCGCCTATGCGCTGACCCATGGAGATCCCGCCGCCGCGCCGACCCAACCACGTCCGCCGGTGTCGATCACGCTTGCCGAGGACCCGCTCGGCAAGCTGGGCCATGCTCGTCCGCTGCCCGCCCTGGCAGCGCCACCTGCACCGCCCGAGCCGGTCGTGGAGGATGAGGATCTGGAGCAGGAGCAGGTCGAGCCGGTTGTGCCGATCGCACCGGCGCCCGCTCCAACCCCTGCTCCCACCCCGGCGCCGACGCCTGCACCGGAGCCCGAGCCGGCTCCGCCCTCGAACTTCGACGACTCAGGCTGAGCGGCCGTGTTCGAGCGCACCCAGCCTGGCGTCCAGCGGACATCGAGCGATTGGTTCGGGGTCTGGCAGCCCGTCGATCCGCTCGCGACAGCCGGGTCGGTCGAGCTCTGGCGCGCGACGCGCGAGAGCGGCGGCAGCGCGCTGCTGCGGCTCTACCCCCGCTTCCAGCGCCAGGACACCTGGCGGCGGTTCAAGACGGTCGCGGCGCAGCGCGCCAAGATCGCGGGGCACTCGCAGTTGGTCGCGGTCGACCGGGTCGGGTCCTACGGCCGCCCCCACCTGCTGCTCGATGATCCCGTCGGCGAGCCGCTGGCCACCCGTATCGAGCGCGAGCCGCTCTCCCCCACGGTCGCGCTGCGGGTGTTCGAGGATGTCGCCACCGCGCTCGACGCGCTGACCCGGGCCGGGGTGCCACCGCTCGAGCTGAGCCCTGCCGACGTGTTCGTCGCCGGCGATCGCGGCCTGCTGCTCGCCGACGTCGGGACGCTCGGAGAGGTCCTGCGCGGACGCTGCCTGAACGTCGACTACGCGGCGCCCGAGCGAATCGCCACGGCACAACGCGGCGGCGACGGAGCGGTCGGGCAGCTGCTCGCCCGGCTCAACCCTTGGCGTGCGCCACGTCCGACCACCGCGACGATGGGCTACTCATTCGCGTCGGTTCTTCAAGCCGCCCTCGCCGGTCCCGCCGAGGACGGTTCCGGCTCTGCCGCCCTCCCGTCGCGCGCACAACGGGTCCTGGACCAGACGTTGGCGCCGCGCTACCGGCGACGGTACGGCAACCCTGGACGGATCATGGAGGCTCTGCGAGAGGCGCTCGCGGCGCCGGAGCCCGATCCGGCGCCGAGCGACACGGTCGACGAGCGCCCGTCGCGCAAGATCGGCGCACGTGCCGTCGCCCTGGCGGCGGCCTGCGTGGTCGCGGCGGCCGTCGGCGGAGCCATCGCCGGCATGGCGACCACGGCTCCCGATCCGCCCAGTCCGGCGGCGATCGCTCGCGACGGCATCAGCGTGCAGGCGCCGGCTGGCTGGAAGGCGGTCAATCCGGCGAGCGCTCCGTTCGAGGCCGGCAAGAGTGCGCTCGTCGTCCAGCCGGCCTCGAACCCGGGCGTCGGACTGACGGTGACGCGATCCGGCCAGTCGCTGGTCGCGAGCCTGCAGGGCCACGAGGCCGGAGCCGTCGCGTTGCACGGCGGCGATGCGTGGCGCTACCGGGGCGTTCATGTCGGGAACGAGCGGATGGACGCCTACCTGCTCAACACCGTCGCGGGCCCGATCGTCGCCGCCTGTCACGCCCCTTCGCTGCCGGCGCTCGCAACCTGCGCCGGCGTAGTGAGCAGCTTGCGGGTGCGCGACGCTCCGGCGGTGCCGCCGGGCGGCGCGGCCGACGAGCGCGCCAATCTCGCCGGCACGCTCGCTGACCTCGAGCGCCGGCGCACGCGCGGGCGAGAGCGACTCGCGGCGGCGGGCAGTCGCCCCGCCCAGGCGGCGGTAGCCGCCAGCCTCGCCCGCGCCTATGCCGGCGCGGGAGACGCCGCGGCGGAAGACGGTCGAGTCGGCGTGCCGGGCGGACAGGCGCGTCTGATCACGGAGCTCGCGGCGACCGGTCGCGCCTACTCCTCCCTCGCCGCGGCCGCGCGCGGCGGGAATGGCGGCGGCTATGCGGCCGCGCGCAAGCAGATCGCCGCACGGGAGCGCGCGGTTGCCAACGCCATCGCCGCTCTGGCGCCCGTCGTGGAATGATCGCGCTGCCCACGCTCCCGTAACGAAGGACGTCCCGATCATGCTTCGTCGTACCTCTCTCCTCGCCGTCGCCGCGATCGCCGGGGCGCTGGCGATCCTGCCTGCCGGGGCGCAAGCCGCCGACGCCGTCGCGTCGAAGTCGTGCAGCCTCTCCGGCAAGACGCGCAGCCTCGGGCCGACCTACACGACGTCGCTGTCGGTTAAGCGCGTCAAGTGCTCGAAGGGCGAGTCGCTGGTCACCGCCTACTACAACTGCCGCAAGCGCAACGGCGGCAAGAAGGGCCGCTGCGGCGGCGTCTCGGGCTACTCGTGCAGCGAGCGCCGCTACGACGTGATCCCGACTCAGTTCAGCGCGACCGCGACCTGCAAGAAGGGCCGCAAGAAGGTCGTGCACAAGTACACGCAGTTCACCTAGCCGCGGTCAGCGGTTGTCGTCGACGGCGTCCTGAACGACGTCGGCGGCGACGGCCGCACCAGCCGCGTTTAGGTGGATGCCGTCCTGCTCGCGGACGATCCGTTCGCGGCCGTCGACGTCGATCGCGTCGGTGTAGTCCCCGTCCGGCGCGAACTGCTCGTCGAGGTCGATCACCGTGACGCCGTCGCCGACCTGCTCGGCCGCAGCGCGGACGGCGGCGTTAACGGCGTCGGCGATCTCCTGGCGAGCGGGGTCGCGCGGGGTCGGGACGGTGAGCCAGTAGACGTGGGCGTCGCCGCGCTGGCGGTAGGTCTCCATCATGCGCGCGACGCGGGCGGCGAAGGCGGCCTGCCAGTCGTCGCCGCAACATGAGGCCTGGCCGCCCCCACCGGTCGCCGGCAGCGAGAACCCCTCGTTGGCGCCAATGAAGACGACGACGGCGTCGGGGTCGCGCTTGCCGACCTGCTTCGCCGACAGCTCGGTCCAGTCGACGAGGTCGCTCTTCGAGATGCCGGTGCCGACGTGGGGCTCGCGCTCGACTGCGACGTCGCTGCCGGCATAGCGGCGGGCGAGCTCGGTGTCGAGCGGCATCGAGAGCGAGTCGCCGGTGACGAGCAGGGTGGTCGCGCCGTCGCTGGCCGCGGGGGTGGCGGGACCGCCGTCGCTCTCGAGCCAGGCGAGCGCGTCGTCGGTGTGGCCGCTGAACGGGAGGTTGTCGGCAATCCAGCCGGTCGGCTTGCCTACAGCCTCGACGACGTCGCGGCCGATTCCGGGCGACAGCTCCTCGGCGCCACCGCCGACACCGGCGCCCTGGAAGAGGACTAGGAGGACGACGGCGAGCCAGACGACGACCAGGGCGTCGCGAGCGCGGGCGCGGCGGCCGGGCGGGGGGTCAGGGACGTCGGCTGGCTCGCTCATATGGTCAGAACTGGAAGTAGATGAAGGGCGGGACGCCCTGGCTGGGGACGGTGGCGCCGACGAAGGCGATGACGATGGCGAGCGCGATGCCGAGCGCGGGCGCCGGGAGGTTCGCGGTGCGATAGCGCAGGCGATCGAGTGGGTCCGGCGGGAGGAGCTGGAAGCCGATCACGATGAGGACGGCACCGACGATCGGGACGGTCCACAGCGTTGCGGGGCCGGAGACGAAGAGCTGGCCGAGGAAGTCCATCGCGAGCGTCAGCGTCTCGGCGCGGAATAGCACCCAAGCGAAGACGACGACGTTGAAGACGATCGCCCAACGCAGCCACTTGGGCGCCGAGAGGCTCGTCCCGCGCAGCTGGTGCTCGACGACGAGCGCGACGCCGTGGACGGTCCCCCAGAGGACGAACCCCCAGGCGGCGCCGTGCCAGAGGCCGCCGAGAACCATCGTGATCATCAGGTTGCGGGCGGTCTGCCAACGGCCGTTGCGGTTGCCGCCGAGCGGGATGTAGAGGAAGTCGCGCAGGAAGCGCGAGAGCGTGATGTGCCAGCGCTGCCAGAACTCGCGGAAGCTGGCGGCGCGGTACGGACTGGCGAAGTTCTGCGGGAAGACGAAGCCGCAGAGCAGCGCGACGCCGATCGCGATGTCGGTGTAGCCGGAGAAGTCGCAGTAGATCTGGGCCGCGTAGGCGTAGGCCGCGAGCGCAACGTCGGGCGCCGCGTAGGCGTGCGGCACGCCGAAGACCGGGTCGACGATCTCGCGCGCGAGGAAGTCGGCCAGCGCGACCTTCTTGACGAGGCCGATCACGATCAGCACGACCCCCGCCCCGACCGCGACGTTGCGCGGGTCGCGCGGCGTGCGCAACTGCGGCAGGAACTCGCGCGCGCGGACGATCGGTCCGGCGACGACGTGCGGGAAGAAGCTGAGGTAGATCGCGACGTCGAGCAGGCTGCCCGGCTTCAGCAGGCCACGCTTGACGTCGACGGTGTAGGAGATCGCCTGGAAGGTGATGAAGCTGAGCCCGATCGGCAGCGCGAGCGTCAGCAGCGGCGGCGACAGGCCGAGCCCGATTCCGTCGAGGAAGCCGCCGATCTCGTCGGCGAAGAAGCCGTAGTACTTGAAGACGCCGAGCACGGCGAGGTCGAAGGCAACGGCCGACGATCCACTTACGCCGCCGCTCGTCGGCCTCGCGGTGGACGAGCACCGCGCCGAGCTGGTTGGCGAGCGTGATCGCGGCCAGCAGCAAGCAGTAGCGCGGACTCGCCGCCGCGTAGAAGCCGTAGCTCGCGACGAGAATGAACGGCTTCCAGAAGCGCGGCCACGGCATCAGCGCCCACGAGAGCGCCAGCACCAGCGGGAAGAAGATGGCGAACTCGATCGAGGGGAAGACCACGCGGCCGGGGATTCTGCCCTGGCGCCCGGCCGGTCGCCCTGAGACGATTGCCGTGTGAGCCCGACGACAGACCGCCAACCGACCGCCGACCCGCTAGCGACGGGACGAGACGCGCTCGCGCGCGGCGATTGGGAGGAGGCGCGGGTGGCGTTCGAGGCGGCGCTGGCCGGCGCCAGTGCGGACGGCACCGGCGGCGAACCGGTCGCGTCCGAGGACGCGGCGGTAGCGCTCGAGGGACTTGGCTGGGCGGGCTGGTGGCTCGCCGACGAGCGGCTGACGATGGAGTCGCGCGAGCGCGCCTACCGCGCGTTCCGGGCCGCGGGCGACGATGGCGCCGCCGCGCGGGTCGCGGCCTGGCTCGCCGCCGACTACCGCGAGTTCCGCGGCGAGGGATCGTCGGTCGGGCGCGGCTGGCTCGCACGAGCACACAGCGCGATCGACGGGCTGCCGGAGTCGCCCGACCACGGTTGGGTGGCGCTGATCGACGGCGACTTCGCGCTCAACCTCGACGCCGACGTGGTGCGCGCCGAGCGGTTGAGTCTCGAAGCGGCCGAGCTCGGCCGGCGCGTCGGGGTTCCCGACCTCGAGGCGGTCGGGCTCGCCCAGGCCGGGATCGCGACTGTGCTCCAGGGCCGCGTCGAGCAGGGGATGCGGCTGCTCGACGAGGCGTCGGTGATCGCGGCGAGCGAGGAGCTGCAGCTGCCCGTGTCGGCGAGCTGGGCACTCTGCTGCCTGATCTCGGCCTGCGACGGCGTCGGCGACTTCGCCCGTGCCGGGCAGTGGTGCACAACGATGCGCGAGCTCGCCGAGCGCTGGGGCGGGCGACAGCTCCTCGGCGTCTGCCGCAGCGCCTACGGGCGAGTGCTGGCGGCCGGCGGCGACTGGCCGGCGGCCGAGGCGGAGCTGGCGGGAGCGATCGAGGACCTGTCGGCGCGGCCGGGGATCGCGGCGGGCGGGCTGGTGCGACTCGCGGAGCATCGTGCGCGCCAGGGACGCACGGACGAGGCGCGCGAGCTGTTCGAGCAGGCGGGGCCGGCGGGATTCGTGGGCCTGGGTCAGCTCGCACTCGACAGCGGCGACGCGCGGGCGGCGGCGGACATCGCGGAGCGGGTGCTGCGGGCGCTGCCGGAGGAGGTGCTGCTGGAGCGGCTGCCGGCGCTGGAGCTGTTGGCGCGGGCGCGCGCCGCGTTGACGACCGTGACGACGGCGAGCACGGCCGACGTCACGAGCTCGTTCGAGCAAGCGGATGCCGCCGCGGCCGAGCTGGAGCAGATCGCCGAGCGGCTCGACACACCGTACCTGCGTGCGCGGGCACGGCTGGTCGCGGGCGAGCTGGCTGCGGCGCGCGGGGATTCCGAGGCGGCACGGCAAGCGTGCGAGGACGCGATCGACTGCTTCACCGTGGGCTCGGCGCCGTACGAGGCGGCGGTTGCGCGGCTGGAGCTGGCGGGCGCGCTCGAGGCGCTGGGAGAGGCGGAGCGGGCGGAGGCCGAGGCTCGGGCGGCGCGGGAGACGTTCGCGGCGCTTGGCGCGGCACGGGATCTGGCGCGGGTCGAGGCGTTCCTGACAGACAGCGCGAAAGGAAAGGACAGGTCGAGCGCGGCTAGGGGCAGTGAGGGACACGACTCCGGCGGTGACTTGAGCCCACGCGAGCTGGAGGTCTTGGCCCTGGTCGCGCAGGGCCTGAGCGACGCCGAGATCGCTGAGCGGCTCGTGGTCAGCCCGCACACGGTGCACCGCCACGTCGCGAACATCCGGGCGAAGCTGCGGCTGCCGTCGCGCTCCGCCGCGGTCGCGTACGCGGCGCGCGAGGGTCTTCTCTAGAGCGAGTGGACGATTCGCTGACCTATGGGTCAGCAAAGTGTCCATTCTGTCGCTGAGGTGGGCCGTGGCCGGGTCCGGCCATCTTGGAGGGATGGCCGGAAACGGCGATGACGGGGCAAGGCGGCGCGCGTAGCTTGGCTTGCATCAACCGACGAGGAGCCACTGCCCGATGAAGACCGCCGCCGACACCGACTTCGACACCGCTGCCGCCGAGCTGAGGCTGCGCCTCGGCGGTGGTCTCCACGAGCCCGGCAGCGAGGGGTACGACGACGCCTGCGCGCTGTTCAACTCGATGGTCGAGAAGCGGCCGGCGCTGGTCGCACACTGCGCGGCGCCGGACGACGTCGTCGCGGCGCTCGCCTTCGCCCGTGACCACGACATGCGAGTGACCGTGCGAGCAGGTGGGCACTCGGTCAGCGGCGCGTCGCTGTGCGACGGCGGGCTGGTGCTCGACGTGCGCGGGATGGCGGATGTGGAGGTCGACCCGCAGCGGAGGATCGCGCGCGTCGGCGGCGGCGCGACCTGGGCGGCGGTTGATCGCGCCACCCAGGAGCACGGGCTGGCGACGACTGGCGGACGGGTC
>CAMLNW010000061.1 GCA_946481495.1 uncultured Actinomycetes bacterium | reverse complement strand
GGACCCGCGGGCAGCCCCGCCGGACCCTCGGGCAGCCACTCCACACAGCACTCGACCTCACTCCCCACCACACACGGAGGCAACACAACAAGCCCCCGCCGCTGCGCCTCATGCACCAACGCATCCGGCGGATAGAACCCCATCGGCTGCTCATTCAGCAACGCACACAAAAACTCCGCCCCATAGTGCACCCGCAACCAAGTCGACTGATACGCCAACAACCCGAACGCAGCCGAATGCGCTTTCGGAAACCCGAACCCCGAGAACCCCACGATCTGCGAATAGACCCGTTCGGCAACCACACGCTCGACGCCCCTCCCCACAGCCCCCTCCACGAACTTCTCCTCATAGCCGCGCATCGCCTCCTCCGATCGCCGCCGGCTCATCGCCCGCCGCAACCCCTCCGCCTCCCCCGCCGAGAACCCCGCAAACTCCATCGCGACCTCGATCACCTGGTCCTGGAAGACGATCGCCCCGAGCGTGTCGCGCAGCACCGGCTCTAGCGACGGGTGCTCGTACGGAATCTCGTAGTCGGGGTCCTCGCGCAGTGCCCGACGCCGCTCGATGTAGGGGTGGACGGCTCCGCCGAGAATCGGGCCGGGCCGGACGATCGCGACCTGGACGGTCAGGTCGTCGAGATTCTCGGGCCGCGTCCGCTTCAGCATCTGCATCTGGGCGCGGCTCTCGATCTGGAAGACGCCCATCGTGTCGGCGGCCTGGATCTCGGCGTAGACGCGCTTGTCGTCGAAGTCGATCCGCGACAGGTCGATCCGCTCGTCGCGCGTACGGGCGACCATCTCGACGCAGCGCTCGACGCAGGAGAGCATTCCCAGCCCGAGCAGGTCGATCTTGAGGAAGCCGGCCTCGTCGCAGGAGTCCTTGTCCCACTGGACCATCTGACGGCCTTCCATCGCCGCCGGCTGGATCGGGCAGAGCTCGGTCAGCGGCGTGGTCGAGACGACCATCCCGCCGGGGTGCTGGGACATGTGGCGCGGCAGTCGACGGGCGTCGCGGACGAGCCGGATCAGCGCCTGCCAGCGCGGGTTGGCGCCGTCGATCGCGCGTGCCTCGGCCACGTCGGGCGCGATGTCGTTGCCGGACCGCCAGGGATCGACGGTGCGCGCGATCCGCTCGATCTCGGCGGGCGGCAGTCCGAGCGTCTTGGCGAAGTCGCGCACCGCCGACGGCGCCTGGTAGGTCGGGAACGAGGCGACGAGCGCCGAGTGGTCGTGGCCGTAGCGCTCATGGACGCGCGGGATCAGCTGCTCGCGAATGTCGCGTGGGAAGTCGAGGTCGATGTCGGGCATCGCGCGCAGGTCGTCGTTGAGGAAACGGCCGAGGCTGAGCGCCTTCTCGACCGGATCGATGTGCGAGAGGCCGGTCAGGAAGCAGACGAGCGACGAGACGCTCGAGCCCCGCCCGCGCCCAGGCGGCAACAGCGCCCGCGCCGTGTCGGGACCACGGACCTCGGCGGCAACCTCGCGTGCCAGCTCGAGCATGTCGCGGTGCAGCAGGAAGAAGCCGGACAGGCCGAGCTTGCGGATCACCTCGAGCTCTTGGTCGAGCCTTGGCTGGGCCTCGCGGTGGTGCGTGTGGCCGGGCGGGTAGCGCACGTCGAGCATCGCCTTGCAGACGGTGGCCAGCTCGTGGTCGGCCGCGGGGTCGCCCTGGCGCGGGTAGGCGTAGCCAAGGTCGCGGCGGAGGTCGAACTCGATCCGCTCGGCGATCCGCAGCGTCTCGACGACTGCGTCGGGATGGTCGGCGAAGCGAGCGGCCATCCTCGCCGGGCTGTCGAGCACATGCGAGCGGTTGCCGCGCCGCTGGGCCTCACACTCATCGAGCGTGCGGCCGAGTCGGACGGCGACGAGCGCGTCCTGGAGCGCGGCGCGCGTCTTGTCGTGGGCGTGGACGTTGCCGGTCGCGACACACGGCACCCCGCTCCGCTCGGCGAGCTCGGCGAGCAAGCGGTTGCGGCGGCGGTCGTGGCGGGCGAACGGCCGCTGCAGCTCGATCCGCAGGCTGTCGGGACCGAAGGTCGTGAGCAGCCGCCGCGCGGCGCGGGCGGCGTCGGCGTGGCGGCCCTCCTCGACGGCACGGGCCACGGGACCGCGGCTGGCGCAACCGGAGAGGCAGATCAGCCCGGCGGCGTGCTGCTCGAGATCGGTGTAGGCGGTCGACGGCGGCAGCGGCTCGCGGCCTGGGTGCGGCCTCGTGTCCGCATGCGCCTTGGTGATTAGCTGGCAGAGGTTCGAGTAGCCCTCACGCGTCGCGCAAATCAGCGTCAGATGGGACCCGTCCTCCAGCGTCAGCTCAGCGCCGACGATCGGCTGCAACCCCAGCTCGTGATCCTTGACGGTCTGTGCGAGCTCCATCGCCCCGTGCAGCCCGTCGTGGTCGGTCAGCGCAAGCGCGCCGTATCCAAGCCCCTCCGCCGCAACCGCCAGCTCGTCCGGCAGCGACGCCCCGTCGAGAAACGAATACGCCGAGTGACAATGCAGCTCCACATAGGCTGACACGAACACATGTTCGCATAGTTCAGTAACACTTCCAGTGCCGCACGGCCCGCTGTTGGCATGTTGATCGCCGACCGAAGCATTCTTGGGGTCGGAGGCCGAAGGATCCTTCGGCAAGCATCCGGGAAGGCGTCAGCCGCGCTGGGTATGCCAGGCGCGGGTCTTCAGGTCGCGGAAGACGACGGTGTTGCGGCCGTTCTCGAGCACGAGCTCGAAGTAGCGGCGCTGGAGCGGCTCGGCGGTCCACCAGCGGTCCTCGACGACCCAGTCCTCGCGGACGGCTTCGACGCGGAGGCGGCCGACGGCGATCGGCCGTCCGTCGAGACCGACCTCGACACGCGCCGGGCGGGGAGCCCCGAGACGGCGCGCCCTGGTGGTCGCCGCCCGGCTCACGGGTCCGGGAACGGCGCGAGGACCGCGCGCCGCTCCGGGATCCGCGATCCCGGGTCGACGTCGAGCACCCGTAGGGCGGCGCCCTCCCCCGCTGCCTGGCGCGCCTGATGGACCGCCTCGGCGAGCCGGCCGCGGCGCTCCGCCTCGCCGCTGTCGAGCATCCGTGTCTGCTCGCGTGCCGGCGGGCCGAACGCCTCGACCTCGAGCGCCAGCGACTCGGCCGGCGCCGGCAGCTCGCTAAGCCGTGGTGTCAGCACGATCCGCAACCGCTCCGGCTCGGCGCTGGCATGGCGCAGCGTGACCTCGGTCCGCCAGGTCCCGCCGGCGACGAAGCGCGCCGACAGCGCAACAGCGCGCAGCGCCCGCCCGCGGCGCTCGCGGCGCGCGAGCATCCGCGCGATCAGCAGCTCCAGCGTCCGCTCGAGCTGCTGACCGGAGACCCCCTCGGGCAGCTCGACGCGCTCGGTGACCGGCTCCGGCGGGCGTCGTGGCCGCAGCGGCAGGTCGCGGCCGTGAGCCAGCTCGCGCGCCAACAGCCCTGGATGGCCAAACCGCTCGACGAGCGCCGGCGCCGGCAGCGCCGCGAGCTCGCCGAGCGTCCGGATCCCGAGCCGCTCGAGCACCTCCGGGACTCCCTCCAACTCCGATCGCTCGCGCAGCAGACCGACCGGCAGTGGACCGAGGAAGCGCTCCAGGCGCCGGGCGTCGACCTTCAACGCCGGACGCCGCTGCGACGTCTCGCTGGCCGCGCACCAGGCCGCGAAGCGACTCGGAGCGACGCCGAGCCGCGCCCGCCCGAGCTTGTCGCGGGCGGCTCGCAGAACGCCGTCGAGACTGCCGCCGTGGATCCCGCGCAACCCGTCCGCGTCGAAGAAAGCGACCCCGGCCCGCGCCGACTCCGGCGCGCCGCCGATCGCCTCGACCCGTCCCAGCACGACCTCCCATAGACCGCGCACCCCTTCCGGGTCGGGTGGCACTAGCCGCAGCTCGGGGCAGCGCGACAGCGCCTCCCCCACGCGCATCCCCGCGGCGACGCCGAACGTCTCGGCGCGCGGCGAGACCTCGCCGATTGTCTGCTCGCCTCCTGGCTCCGGGCCGAGCACGACCGCCTCCTCTGCCAGCACCCGCCGATCCCCCAGCGCCGCCAGCAGCGAGAAGCGCGGAATCAGGACACAGACAATCATACGAACATACGTTCGCACATGGGCAAGACGACATCTTCTAGGATCGGGCCGGATGACACAGCGCACCCGCTCCGGCACCTCCCTGCGCACGCGCGTCTTCCTCGTCAACGCCTTCGTCTTCGTCGTCGCCGGAACGCTGCTGGCGCTGACCCCGGCGACGATCAGCGTCCCGAAGGACCTCAGCGAGGCACTTGTGCTCGCGATCGGCCTGACCGCGACGGTGCTGCTGAACCTACTCGTCGTCGGCCGCACATTCGCCCCGCTGAGCCGCCTGATCGAGGCGATGGAGCGCTTCGACCCGCTGAACGTCGACTACCGCGTGCCGGTCTACGGCAACGAGCGCGAGATCGTCCAGCTGACGAAGGCGTTCAACGACATGCTCGACCGGATCGAGCGCGAGCGGCGCGAGAGCGTCCAGCACTCGCTCGCCGCCCAGGAGCGCGAGCGCCAGCGCGTCGCGCAGGAGCTGCACGACGAGATCGGCCAGAGCCTGACCGCACTGCTGCTGCAGATCGAGGGGCTCGAGCGCTCCGCCGACGGCGAGGAGCGCGAGGAGCTCGCCGAGCTGCGCCAGGCGACGCGCGACACGCTCAACCAGGTCCGCGGCGTCGCCCAGCGGCTGCGTCCCGAGGTGCTCGACGACCTCGGCCTCGGCAAGGCGATCTCGGCGCTCTGCGAACGACTCGGCGAGCAGAGCGGGATCGCGATCGGCTGCGACATCGACCCGGAGCTGCCGCAGCTCGCGCCCGAGGCCGAGCTAGTCACCTACCGCGTTGCCCAGGAGGCGCTGACCAACACGCTGCGCCACTCCGGCGCCGAGCGCGCCGCGGTGACGCTGGAGCAGGATGGCGAGGACGTGCTGCTGACCGTTGCCGACGACGGCCGCGGGCTCGGCGACTCCGACCCCGGCGCGGGTATCCAGGGTATGCGCGAGCGGGCGCTGCTGATCGGCGCGCGCTTCCGGATCGACCCGGGCGAGGAGTCCGGCGCGGTCGTGCGGTTGCGGGTCGACGGGCAGCCATGGACCGCTCGTCCGGTCGTGAATACTGGAACCGGAATGGCCGGGATTCCACGCCGATGATCCGTCTGCTCGTGGTCGACGACCACGCCGCCGTCCGCGCCGGCCTGTTCGGCCTGCTGCGCCGCGAGCCGGGGCTGGTGCCGCTGGCGGCCTGCGGCAGCGTCGAGGAGGCGCTGCGCGAGGCGCGCAACCTCGAGCCCCAGGTCGCGCTGATCGACTTCCAGCTCCCCGACGGCGACGGGCTGACGCTCTGCCGCGAGCTGAAACTGCTGCCGAACCCGCCGCGGGTCGTCATCTACTCGGCGTTCGCGCGCCCGGCGCTGGCCGTCGCTGCGACATTGGCGGGCGCCGACGGGCTGGTCGACAAGGGTGTCGAGGTCGACGACCTCTTCGACGCGATCCGCGCCGTCGGACGTGGCGAGCAGGCGCTGCCAGCGCTCGAGCCGGAGATGATCACGCGCTGCACGGCACGACTCGCCCCCGACGACGTATCGGTCTTCGGGATGCTGATGAGCGGCACGTCGATCGCCGACACGGCCTCCGTGCTCAGCACCGACGAGCAGCAGATCGAGGACCGCCTGCGCGCGATGCTCAGCGACCTGCTGGCGGACTCGCCTAGATCTCAGTCAGCGCCTTCGTGAAGCTCGTCAGCACGCGCGGACCGTCGTCGCCGACGATCGCTAGATCCTCGATCCGCACGCCGAGCTCGCCGGGCAGGTAGACGCCCGGCTCGACCGTCACGACGCTGTTCGCCGCCAGCGTGCCCTCGGCGCCCTTCGCCAGCCGCGGGCCCTCGTGGACCTCGAGCCCGACGCCGTGGCCGAGACCGTGGCCGAAGCGGTCGCCGTGGCCGGCGGCGGCGATGATCTCGCGCGCGACGCTGTCGACGGCGGCGCAGCCGACCCCCGGAGCGACCGCGGCGAGCGCAACCTCCTGTGCGTTCAGCACCAGCTCGTAGACCTCGCGCTCGCGCTCGCCGACGGGGCCGCTGGCGAGCGTGCGGGTGCAATCGGAGCAGTAGCCGTCGAGGCGCGCTCCCCAGTCGATCGTGACCAGGACGCCGGCCGGGATCTCGACGTCACGCGGCTCGGCGTGCGGCAGCGCTCCGTGCGCGCCGGCGGCGACGATCGACGGAAACGACGGCTCCTCCGCCCCCGCGACCCGCATCGCCTGCTCCAGATCGAGCGCGAACGCCCGCTCGGTGCGGCCGGCCAGGCCGCGCGCGATCGTCTCCTCGAATGCGGCGGTCGCCAACTCCGAGGCGGCAGCGATCCGCTTCAGCTCGCCGGCGTCCTTGACCTCGCGCAGCTCCTCGACCAGACCGCCGGCTTCGACCAGCTCGGCCCCCTCGGCAGCCTTCTCGACCAGCCGCGCGTGCGCCTTGACCGTCACCTGCGCCTCGTCGAAGCCGGCGCGACCACGCGGCAGGCGGCTTGCCAGGTCGCCGAGCAGGTCGCGCCCGGCGCGGACGATCTCGAAGCCGTCGCCGACCTGCTCGGCGGCCTGCTCGGTGTAGCGGAAGTCGGTCAGGAAGAGACGCTCCTCGGCGGTCACCAGGCAGGCGCCGTTGGTGCCGGTGAAGCCGGTCAGCCAGCGAACTCCGACCATGTCGGTGACGAGCAGCGCGGCCAGCTCGCGCTCACGCAGCCGCTCGACGACGCGGTCCGCTCGCGTCGTGTTCACTCGCCCAGCTCGCGGCGCAGGAGCTCGAGCGCCTCGCGGTAGCCGTCGGCGCCCTTGCCCTGCACACGCCCGACGCAGAGGTCGCGGATCACCGACACGGCGCGCCAGTCGTCGCGGCCGTCGACCTCGGAGATGTGGATCTCGACAGCGGGCAGCCCGCAGACGTCGAGCGCGTCGCGGATCGCGTACGAGTAGTGGGTCCAGGCGCCTGGGTTGAGCAACAGGCCGTCGGCGCGATCGCGCGCGGCGTGGAGCTGCTCGCAGTACTCGCCCTCGTGGTTGGTCTGCCAGAAGGTGACGTCGAAGCCGAGCTCGTCGGCGAAGCCCTTGATCTTGCCCTCGAGCTGGGGCAGGTTGAACGTCCCGTAGATCGCCGGGTCGCGCTTGCCGAGCTGGTCGAGGTTGACGCCGTGGAGGACGGTGATGCGGTGCTTCTTCACGCGGCTGAAACTACTAGGGCTCGAACGTGGCTCGCAGCTCGGCTATGGCGGAGCGCAGGGCGTCAGGCGTAACGTCGTGCCCAGGTGTGACCTCGCCAGGAGCTTGGACGAGGACAAACGGAACCCGACCGCGCTCGCGCTTCTTGTCGCGCTCAGTGAGCGCCAGGACCTCATCCACCTCAGTGCCGTCGAACGTGAGGGGAAGTCCGTGCGCTGCCAGCAGACCGGCTACCTCCTCGCGAAGCGCGTCCTGACCCGAAAGTCGAAGTGCAGCTAGAAGACCGATGCCGACCGCCTCGCCGTGACGGTAGCGCGTGTAACCCGTCGCCGACTCGATCGCGTGGGCGACGGTATGGCCAAGATTCAGGACCTGCCGCCGTCCGCTGTCCCGCTCGTCCTCGGCGACGATGGCGAGCTTGGTGCGCAGGCAGCCCAGGATTGTCTCGTCGTCGACGTCTCCTCCACGCCGAACACGCGCCCAGAGTGGTCCTCCGGCGATCAGCGCGGTCTTGACGACCTCGGCATAGCCCGCGGCCAACTCGTCGGGCGGCAGCGTCGAGAGCACGCCGGGATCGCAGATCACAGCCGCCGGCTGATGGTAGGCGCCCGCGTAGTTCTTGCCCTCGGCGATGTCAACGCCCGTCTTGCCGCCATAGGCTGAGTCGACCTGCGCGACGAGTGTCGTCGGCATCTGCACGTAGCGGAGACCACGCTGGTAGATCGCGGCGCAGAATCCCCCGAGGTCGCCGACGACTCCTCCCCCTACCGCCATGACGATGTCGCCGCGCTCCATTCCGGCACGAGCGAGCTCGCCGAGCACACGCCCCACCGTCGCCAGATTCTTATGCCGCTCGCCCGACAAGATCGTCGAGGTGTGGTCCGCCTCGATCGCGTGGTGTCGCGTCACCTCCTCGTCGGTGATCGCGAAGTGACGCCCCTCCTTCGGATACACGAACGAGGTGAACAGTCCCCGACCGAAGAAGACCGGGTAGTTGCCGGACGCCGTCTCGGCCCAGATCAGGCGGATGTCGGCGATGCCGTCGGCGCGGGCCTCTCGCAACGCGTTCAGCGCCGGCAGGGCACGGCGGGCAACGTCGCGGCCGTTCGGCGGCAGCAGGGCGTCGGCGACCGACTCGTAGAGGGTGGCGCGCTCGGCGTGGAGCTGCTCGAAGCGGGCGCGGTCGCGGGCGAGCGGCCGGCCCTTGCCGGCGGCGCGGCGCCAGGCGTCCTCGGCGCGGACATCGAGATGGATGACGGTGTGGTCGCGCAGCGCATCGCGGACGCGCTCGGAGCCGAGCGCACCACCGCCGAGCGCCACGACCTCGGCGTCGTCGCGCGCGAGCAGCTCGAGAATCGCCTGCTCCTCGCGCTCGCGGAACGCGGCCTCGCCCTGGCGGTCGAAGAACTCCTCGATCGGCTCGCCGAGCGCGGCCTCGAGCTGCTTGTCGGAGTCGAGCGCCTCGACGCCGAGCTCGGCCGCGAGCTTGCGCGCGCCGCTCGACTTGCCGGCGCCCATGAAGCCGACGAGCACGAACGCGCCGCCCGGGCGGCGCCCGCCTCCCCCCTGGGTGCTCAGCGCCTCCACCCGATGCGCTCCTCGTAGGCGCGCAGGGCGGCGACGGCGTCGTCGACGTGATCGCCGCCGAACTTGTCCTTGTAAGCGTCGGCGAGCACGAGCGCGACCATCGCCTCGGCGACGACCGCAGCGGCCGGCACGGTGCAGGAGTCGGTCCGCTCGCGCAGCGCCGCGGCGGGCTCCTTGGTCTCGATGTCGACCGAGCGCAGCGGCTTGGTCAGCGTCGGCAGCGGCTTCATCGCGCCCCGCACGACGACCAGATCGCCGTTGGTCATGCCGCCCTCGATCCCACCGGCGCGGTTGGTCTCGCGCTGGAAGCCCTGCTGCTCGGCATAGAAGATCTCGTCGTGGGCCTTCGAGCCGACGCGGCCGGCCAGGTCGAAGCCGTCGCCGATGCCGACCCCCTTCATTGCCTGGATCGACATGATCGCCTGGGCTAGTCGGCCGTCGAGTCGCGTCTCCCACGAGACGTGCGAGCCGATGCCAGGCGTGACGCCGAAGGCGACGACGTCGTAGATCCCGCCGAGCGACTCGTTCGCCTTGCGTGCGACGTTGATCTCCTCGACCATCGCGGCGGTCGCGTCGGCGTCGAGGCAGCGGACCGGCGACTCGTCGACCGCCGCAAACGACGCGGGCTTTAGGTCGTCGCGCAGCGGCGCGGTGACCGAGCCGATCTGCAGAACGTGGCTGCGGATCTCGACGCCGAAGGCACGCAGGTAGACCTTTGCGAGCGACCCCGCCGCGACCCGCGCCGTCGTCTCACGCGCGCTGGCGCGCTCGAGCACGTTGCGGACGTCGCTGAAGCCGTACTTCTGGACGCCGGGCAGGTCGGCGTGGCCAGGGCGCGGCAGATGGACCTCCGCGACCTCGGCGTCGACCGGCCACGGATTCATCCGCTCTTCCCAGTTCTTGTAGTCGCGATTGGCGATCCGCAACGAGACCGGGCTGCCGAGCGTCCGGCCGTGGCGGATGCCAGACGTGACCTCCGCGCGGTCCTTCTCGATCTTCATCCGACCGCCGCGGCCATGGCCCAGCTGGCGTCGCGTCAGGTCCGTGTCGATGTCCTCCGGCGTCAGCTCGATACCCGCCGGCAGGCCCTCCACGGCAGTGGTGAAGCGGATCGACATGCGGCCCGACACCCTACCGGGGCGACTGGGTCAGCCGTCGGGCGTAGCCGGGCGGCTGGCTGGATAGCCGGGCGGCATGTCCGGCCCGATCGGCGGCATGTCGTCGCCGTCGTAGTAGCCGTCCGGCGGGTGCTCGTGGCAGCGCTGGGAGTTGAACGGCTTGCAGGGGTTGAACGGATTGACGTATGCCCACGGGTTGACCGCGGCCGGGAAACCTGTGATCGCATCGGCGACCCAATCGTCAGGGCGACGGACCTCGAACTGGTTCAGCAGACCGTCGTGGTCCTGGTCGTCGGCGCCGTCGAGCACGCCATCTCCGTCGATGTCGGGATCGACATGGGCGTTGCCCTGGGGCAGATCGTCGTTGTCGAGGAAGTCCCCGAAGCCAGAGGGGTACTTGGACTCGAGCGGGTCGTCGAGAGCCGCAACCCACCACGTCTCCACCATCCGGCCGCGGATCTCGTCCCAGTTGCCGAGCCCGTCGGCGTCAGCGTCGCGCTCGCCGTCGGAGAGGAAGCCATCGCCGGCCTGATCGAGGACCCAGTTGAGCAGCGGGTCGGCAGGTGCGGCGGGCGCTGGGTCAAGCGACTTCTGCAGGCCGTCGCTGTAGAGCAGCCGCTGTCCTGGGTCGAGTGGGATCGAGGCCGTCGGTCGCCCGGAGCGTGGGACGGCATCCGCTGAGTAGTCGCGCCAGAGCAGGTACTCCTCGCGCAGCCGCAAGCCGTCGCCGTCGTAGTCCTGCTGGGCGTCGTCAGGATCGAGCGCGTTCGGGTAGGGACGCTTGCCGGGATAGGGCAGCGGCGGCGTCGCCGGGTAGTGGTTGAGGTCGATCGCCGCCTGGACCTCGTAGCCGTCCTCAACTCCATCGCCATCGGTATCCCGCAGGCAGGGGTTTGTGCCGAGCGTGCCCTCGAGCGAGTTGGAGAGCAGGTCACCGTCGTGATCGCTGGTCTTCTTGCAGAGCTCGGTCGGCGTCCCGCCCCCGGGGCCCTCGCCGTCGAAACCCACCACGACCGGCGAGAGCCGTCGCGGCGTGAAGGCGCTGAACTTGCCCGCCAACACGCGCAGCTTGATCCGGGTGGGGCGGTGCTTGCCGTCGTGCAACACGAGCAGCCGCGAGATGCTCGCCGGCACGCGGACGACGAGCTTGCGCTTGCCGGCGCGGCGCGGCTTGGCGAACGCCGTACGCCCCGCCGCACCGCGGAAGATGACGGTGTTGCTGCCCTTCTTGGCCTTGAAGTTGCGTCCGCGGATCGTCAGCAGCTCGCCGACCTCGATCCGCATCGGGGTGACGCGCAAGATCTGCGGCTTGACAGCCGCTGCGCCCGGCGCGGCGTCAGCCGCCGGCACTCCCAACGCCGTAGCCGCGAGCGCTACCGCAACCGGGGTGGCGGTCAGTGCTTTGAAACCACGCATCCCCATCCCTATCGACCACCCGTCGCGTTGCTTGAGTTCGCAGTCGGCGCTGTCGTCGTCGTGGTATCCACCTCGACGAGGTCGGTCAGCGACGGCAGCTGGAAGCGCCGCACGGCGGCGCCGGTCGAGCCGTGCGCACGCGGATTGGCCGCCGCCCCCGCGCCCTGTGCGCGCACGCGGCGGATCTCGTTGACCCGCAAGCGATAGGCGTCGCCGGTCTCGGTGGTGAAGAGCTGCTCCGAACCCGGCCCGATGTGAACGTAGACACAGTTGGCGCGATTGGGGACGCAATGCCCCTCGCCGGTTGTCTTCAGCGTCGAGTCGACGAGGAAGACCGCGTTGCCGCCCTGTCCGGAGGTGCCCATGAAGATCAGCACCGGGGCGCTCTGGTTGGGCAGCATGTCGAGCTTGCGCAGGCCGCGCAGCTGGCGACGCCGGTCTCCGTTCCAGAACGTCACGTCGGCGACGTACTCGAACTCGGCCGTCTCGGTGCGTGTCACCGGCGGCGAAGAAGGTGCATCAGGTGACGACGACGGCGACTCGGAGCGCGCGAGCTCGAGAGTCGCGTCGCGCGCTCCACGTCGGCCGCTGGGCCGACTGCGACGCGCTCGTCGACCAGGTGCACGACCGGTTCGGTCGCATCGACGTGCTGGTGAACAACGCCGGCATGTCG